>DASQIU010000123.1:0-2155 GCA_035631395.1 Daejeonella sp.
ATTCAGGATATCGGCCTGAAAAAAACGAACATCGGTTTGATTTAAAGCGGCATTCTTGCCGGCCGTTTCCAGGGCTTCAGGTGAAATATCAATAGCCCAAACTTCGGCTTCCGGTAAATTCTTTTTTAAAGCGATAGGAATACATCCGCTGCCGGTGCCAATATCTAAGATCTTCAAGCCTTTATCGGGTTGCTTTTGTTTACTGCGGATTTCTTTCAAAATCCAATCTACCAATTCTTCTGTTTCTGGCCTGGGAATCAATACCGAAGGATTTACTTTAAAGGGAAGCCCATAAAACTCTGTTTCACCTAAAACATATTGTAAAGGCTTGCCGGTTTTCAACTCTTCCAAAATTTGCAGCAAAGAAGTTTCATCTGGCAAAGAAAGAGTTTCGTTCTTCCGGCTTAAAAAATCTATCCGGTTTATTTTGCATATATGATTGATAGACAACCATGAAAGGCTTCTAGCCTCATCTTTTCCATAAAGTGCTGATAGCTGCTCTGTAAATGTTTTTTCAATTTCCCCAATGGTCATGCAGCAAATATAAAGGATTTAGCTGCGGCGTTTAAAATTTACGGAATACCATAATTCAACAATCCTGTTAATCTTGGTTAATCTTGGTTACTTTTGTGGATGCTGGAACATGAACACTATATGCAGCGTTGCATAGACCTCGCTCTTTCCGGGGCTGGTTTGGTAAGTCCGAATCCTTTTGTAGGCTCTGTGATAGTGTGCCAGGGAAAGATCATTGGCGAAGGCTATCATCAACGCTATGGCCAGGCTCATGCCGAAGTGAATGCCATTAATTCGGTATTAAACAATTATGCTGATGCCGAGGAATTGCTTAAGCAATCAACCTTGTATGTTAATTTGGAACCCTGCGCACATTTTGGCAAAACGCCGCCCTGTGCCGAGTTGATTATTCGCCATCAAATTCCGCAGGTGGTAGTCGGCTGCCGCGATCCCTTTACCCAGGTAGATGGAAAAGGAATTGAGAAATTACGAGATGCCGGCGTAGAGGTTATTGAAGGTGTTTTAAAAGATCAGTGCCTGGATCTGAATAAGCGTTTTTTTACCAGAGTACAAAAACAGCGGCCTTATATCATTTTAAAATGGGCACAAACAGCCGACGGATTTTTTGGCCCCACTGATAATTCTCAGCGCTGGATCAGTTCTGCAGCCGCCAAAAAGCTGGTACATAAATGGCGTTCGGAAGAAGACGCCGTGTTGGTTGGAAAAAATACCGCTTTAATAGACAATCCGCGGTTAAATGTCAGAGAATGGACCGGCCGAAATCCTATACGGATAGTTATAGACCGGAATTTACAGTTGCCTGCTGACTTGCATCTTTTTGACCAAAGTCAGGAAACCATTGTTTTTAATTCTTTAAAAACTGAAATTGATGGCAAAATCAAATATTTAGAGGTTGAAGACTTCGATAACTTTTTGCCGCAGTTAATCTGCTATCAGTTGTTTCTGATGGATATCCAATCCTTGATTATTGAGGGCGGTGCGCAAACCTTAAACTTGTTTATCCAGGCCGGTTTATGGGACGAAGCTCGCGTTTTCACCTCAAAAAATGATTGGGGAAGCGGCATAAAAGCTCCTGTATTGCCAGGGAATGCCATTGAGAAGTTAAAAGTAGACACTGATATTTTAGAAACCTGGTTTAACCATTAAGTCCGTCCAATGATCTATATTTTTTTAAGCATTTGCTGTAGTGTTTTTGTATCTGTATTGCTCAAATTGGCCAAACGTTATCTGATAAATATCCCTCAAGCCGTAACCTGGAATTATGCCGTGGCGGCTGCTTTGTGCTGGTATTTTTACCAGCCCGATCTTTCGGCTGTGAAAAGCAATGCTTATCCATTACATTTAGCTTTGGGCATTTTATTGCCCTCGCTATTTGTCATTTTAGCCGCCTCGGTACGTTTTACCGGCATTGTACGCACTGATTTAGCTCAACGCCTGTCGTTATTTATTCCGTTGCTGGCCTCGTTTTTAATTTTCAGCGAATCTTTATCCGGAATGAAAATGGCCGGTATCGCTTTAGGGTTTATCGCTATTGTTTGTTCCATCCCCTGGCAGAAAAAAACAGGATTTAAAACTACTTCTACCGGCTGGTTTTACCTGCTCATTGTTTTTGTTGGAATGG
>DASQIU010000124.1:0-14922 GCA_035631395.1 Daejeonella sp.
AACATATCAGGACGAATTTTACTTTCATCTCCTTTATTCCAATAAACTTTTAGCCCTTTATGGGTAAATGTCTTTATCATAAGCTACCCTTTGCGATATGCGTAAAGTTACGCATTACGTTTTAAAAGAAGATGAGATTTCCAGTTTATTCAGTTCAGGTCTGATTATTCGAAATACAAACTGAATTGAAAGTTCCGTAAGAAAAGTTTATCCAAAGGGCTGGAATAAGGATGATTTTCAGGCCTTAAAACGCTTTTAAAGGTATTGGCCAGTTTGATTTCGGGCGACAACTTAAAAAACTCAAAATACAGATCAAAGCCAATACCAGCTTCATACCACAATACATTCCGACTATTTTTAACCAATCTTTCACTTAGCATAAACCCATCATCATTGGTTTTCTTCTTTGAAACAATATCAACAGAATATTTAGCCCCCCCAATTAAATAAGCCCGAAAGTTTTTGCGCCGCTCTGATTTGATCTTAATACCTATCGGGAAATCGATCATGGTTGACTGCACTTTTTGTTGCTTATACTCATCCGGATTCTGGTAATTATAATCCAACAAACGATCTGAAAACACCAGGGCGGGTGTAAAACGCAAGTCGGCATGCTCGCCCAAGCGATAATTGGCTACAAAACCCAATCCAAAGCCTGGCGAAATCGGGGAACTGATACTGTTTAAAGATTTTTTAACCACTGAGCTATCTGTAGGGTCCAGAAAAGGTTTACGCCAGTCGGTTTTTTTAAAGATCTTGTATTCTGCCGAAACGTACTGAAAAGTAAAACCGAAATGGATAGGCTCATTATCTACCCCACCGCCCCAGTTTTGCTGGGCAAATACGCTGGAATTGATCAAAAGGCAAACAAAAATCAGTAAACCAAAACGTTTCCTCATTTAATACCGGTATAAATAGAACAAATACCAAATGTTAACGGGCGGCATTTGGCATGGCTAAATCCTGCTTGCTGCATGCGTGCGATAAAGGCTTCCCTATCCGGAAAAGCCGCCACCGATTCGGGCAAATAGGTATAAGCGCTGGCATCTTTGGAAAAAAGTCCGCCGATAGCTGGTGTAATATACTTAAAATAAAAATTATATAGTTGCTTTACAGGAAATACGCGGGGCTTGGAAAATTCCAAAATAACCACCTTGCCGCCAGGTTTCAATACCCGCAGCATATCGCTCAGACCCTGATCCAGGTTTTCAAAGTTCCTAACACCATAAGCTACTGTTACGGCATCAAAGGTATCCGCGTCAAACAACAGGCGTTCAGAATCTCCCACACTTACCTCAAAAACATGTTCCAGCTTCCGTTTTTTGATTTTTTGGCGGGCTATCTCCAACATCCCCTCGGAAATATCCACTCCGGTTATTTTTTCAGGTTTCAGTATACGAATCGCCTCAAAGGCAAAATCACCTGTTCCGGTAGCTACATCCAAAATATGCCGCGGCCGCTGCGCCAACAGTTCCTTGATGGCTTTTTTACGCCAAATCACATCAATCCCCAAAGACATAAAATGATTTAAAAAATCGTAGGTCTTAGAAATATTATTGAACATAGCGGCTACCTGCTCTTTTTTGGCAGCCTCAGATTGAGTGTATGGTGTAACAGGTTTTGACATATCCGGCAAAGATAACATGTGCAAATGAAACCTCCTGAAAATATTGGGCGATTTTAAAAGAAGGCTAAAATCCTAAAATCTGGTTACCTTTGCCCTGATGATTATTAAATCCGCCGAATTTCAATGCAGTAATACCCGTACCGATAAATTGCCCCTGCCGGTACTTCCCGAATATGCCTTTATTGGCCGTTCTAACGTAGGTAAATCGTCATTAATTAATATGATGACGCAAAAAAAGGGCTTGGCAAAAACCTCGCAAAGACCTGGAAAAACCCAATTGATCAATCATTTTTTGATCAACGAAAACTGGCATCTGGTAGATTTACCCGGATATGGCTATGCCAAAACTTCACGCAGCAACCGCAGCGAGTGGCAGAAATTTATCAGTTACTACCTGCGCAACCGCGAAAATCTGCAGTGTATTTTTGTCTTAATTGACAGCCGCCTGGAACCACAAAAAATAGACATTGAATTTTGCACCTGGCTGGGCGAAAACGGATTGCCTTTTGTGTTGGTATTTACTAAAGCCGACAAGCAGTCAAAAGTAAAATCAGACCAAAATATGGCTAAATTTAGAAAAGCTTTGCTGGCTTATTTTGAAGAAGTGCCTCAACAGTTTATTACTTCTGCTGAAACCCAGCAAGGCCGGGAAGAATTACTTGATTTTATTGATGAGATAAACAAAAGCTTCAAGCCTGAAACGTTGGCCCAACCTGAAAAAAATTAAGCTGATTTTTCAAAAGCCGGCCCAAATCTGGCCGCTTCCTCAACTTTAAAGAACATGAAGAAATATTTTTCACTGGTATTATTTGCGCACACCATATTTGCCATGCCTTTTGCCTTTATCGGCTTTTTTTTGGCCATAACTACTACTGAGCATCCCTTTAGCTGGCCTAAACTTTTACTCATGTTGCTGTGCATGGTTTTTGCCCGCAATGCAGCCATGGCATTTAACCGATATTTAGACCGCGATATTGATGCTCAAAATCCACGCACCATTATACGTGATATTCCTTCAGGCCGCATTTCTGCCCGTGAAGCTTTGATCTTTACCATCATCAACTGTGTGCTTTTTATTATCACCACCCTGCTTATTAATCGCTTGTGCTTTTATCTTTCGCCCGTAGCTTTGGCTGTGGTTTTGGGTTACAGTTACACCAAACGTTTTACTCCGCTTTGTCACCTGGTTTTGGGTCTGGGATTGGCCCTGGCACCGCTAGGAGCTTATTTAACCGTTACCGGCGAGTTTGCTTTATTACCAGTTTTCCTATCCTTAGCGGTTTTATGCTGGGTAAGTGGTTTTGATATTATTTATGCTTTACAGGATGAAGAATTTGACCGCGAAAAACAATTAAATTCCATACCAGCCTGGCTGGGAAAGAAAAGGGCTCTGACGGTTTCCAGCGTTTTACACGTTTTAACTATCGTATTTATCACCTTACCGGTATTTTTCACTCCTTTAAGCTGGTTTTACATGGCCGGCATCCTGTTTTTTATCGGTTTACTCATTTATCAGCATCAACTGGTAAAACCCAATGATCTGAGTAAAGTGGACCGGGCTTTTTTTACCACTAATGGTATTGCTTCGGTTATTTTCGCCGTTTTCTTTTTACTGGATGTTTATCTAAGAAATCAATTTTAAAACAAAACCTTTTTAAAATGAAAGACCTAACCATTACCAAGAAAAAACGCACATATATTCCCGAGAACCTGGACATTCATTGGGAAAACCTGGAACCTATATTTAAGGAACTGGAAAACCGCCCAATTAATTCGGTTGCAGAACTGGAAAAATGGCTGGCCGATCGCAGTGAGCTGGAAGCCGCCCTGGAAGAAGATTTTGCCTGGCGATATATCCGCATGACCTGCGATACTACAGACGAAAAACTTTTGCAGGATTTTCAGTACTTCGCTACCGAAATTGAGCCTAAAATTGCCCCTATCCATAATGAATTGAACAAAAAGTTCATCGATTGTCCTTTTACCAGTCAGTTAGATCAGGATAAATATTTTGTATATATCCGTGGCATAAAAAAGGCATTGGAGATATTTCGCGAAGAGAATATTCCGCTTTTAACCCAAATACAGGTAGAACAGCAAAAATATCAGGCTATAACCGGGGCCATGTCGGTTACCTTAAACGGTAAAGAATATACGCTGGAGCAGGCTTCTGTTTTCTTGAAGGATCCCAACCGGGAAATCCGCCAGCAAGCCTGGCAGGCCATTACCGACCGGCGCTTGCAGGATAAGGATAAACTGGATGAGCTTTTTAACGGTTTACTAAAATTACGTCACCAGGTAGCTTTAAACGCGGGTTTTGAAAACTTCCGCGATTATATGTTCCAGGCTTTGGGGCGTTTTGATTACACCCCGCATGATTGCTATAAATTCCATGAAGCTATTGAGCTGGAAATTGTTCCCATCCTGCAAAAGCAAGCCGAACAAAGAAAAAAAGATCTGGGTGTAGAGCTTTTAAAACCTTGGGACATGGATGTAGATACTTCCGGAAAACCCGCTTTAAAGCCTTTTGAAAATGGCCAGCAGCTTATTGATAAATCTATTGAATGTTTCAATGGCTTAGACCCTTATATCGGCCAACGCCTGGAAATTATGAAAGCCAATGGCTTTTTTGATGTAGAAAGCCGTAAAGGAAAAGCGCCGGGTGGCTATAATTATCCGCTGGCAGAAAGCGGAGCGCCTTTTATTTTCATGAATTCGGCCAATACCTTCCGGGATTTAACCACCATGGTGCACGAAGGCGGACATGCCGTACATACTTTTATTAGCGCAAACCTGGAATTGAACGATTTTAAACACCTACCTTCTGAAATAGCCGAACTGGCTTCTATGAGTATGGAATTGATTTCGATGGATAAATGGGATGTATTTTTCGACAATCCTGAGGATTTGAAACGGGCCAAACGCGACCAGTTGAAAGATGTTTTGAAAACCCTGCCTTGGGTAGCCGTAGTCGATCAGTTTCAGCATTGGATTTATACCAACCCCAAACATACTTCTGAAGAACGTACCGAAGCCTGGAAACAAATTTTTGAGCCTTTTGGTAATAATTTTGCCGACTGGACCGGTCAAGAAACAGCCTTGGGTAATTTATGGCAGAAACAACTGCATATTTTTGAAGTTCCTTTCTACTATATCGAATACGGAATTGCCCAATTAGGCGCCATTGCCGTTTGGAAAAATTATAAAGAAAATCCAAAGCAAGGTTTGGAAAAATACCTGGAAGCCCTAAAATTATGTTATACAAAAACTATTAAAGAAATATATGAAACCGCGGGCATTGAATTTAATTTCAGCGCCGGCTATGTAAAAGAATTGGCCGATTTTGTAAGAGAAGAATTGCAAAAATTGGATTAGAATAATCCCGTCGGCGGGGGTCGGGCTGATCTACGTATCAGCCCTACGTTTTTAAAGGGTTGATACGTATAAAGGTTGATACGTAGATCAACCCCGACGACGGCCGGTAAAAATCACCGTCACAGGCGTTTCCAGTGTATTTCGCTGTTCAAAGATCAATTTAAAATCCCCGGTAGAAAGGATTTCTTCCATAAATTCCTTCCGGGAAATAATCACTGCATCCGGATTTTGCCGGACATAGTTCTTAAGTTCTGTCAGATCGCCAATTCGAGGAATAGTTTGTTGCAGGGTAAATATATAAGCCGGATTCAGCATCTTATAATAAACTAAATGCTCCTTTTTTTGAACCAAAGGCAATGAAACACTCACCGGATTTGCTGAATAAACTGCCGGATAAGCCTTCCAAAAGAAAAAGAAATTGCTGATAAAAAAAGACAAAATCATGGTAGCAAGCAGGTAATTAAATCTCTTTTTGACCAGAAAATACCAGCCCGGCAACAATCCTAAGGGTAGCGCCAGAAAAAATATCCATAAATAACGATACGTTTTCAGATCCGCATCGGCTTTTAAGCCAAAATAAACTGCCAAAGGTATAGCTACCGCGAAAATAGAATATAGAAAATAAGACCAGCCAATGCCTTTAACGGAAATAGTTTTCCGGCTTATTTCATCTAAAAAAACCGCTATTAAAATAGCCGCAAAAGGATACGCCGGAACAGTATAATTGGGAAGCTGGGTTTTAGAAACAGAGAAAAACAGAACAGTAATTACGGTAATTAAAAAACAGAAAAGCACCAGCTCCTGATCCCGTTTTTTCCAACTAAACCAAAGACTTTGAATTAAAAAGGCTCCCATGGGCAGCAATCCCACTATCATGATGAACAATGGTAACAGAAAGAAACCGCGATGCCCTTCCATGGTTTCAGAAAAACGCCCCAAATTATGGTACAGAAAAAACTCCCGGGTCCACACTCCATGGCTTTGAAAGTAGTTTAATGCATACCAGGGGAAAGCCACCAAAAGCACAATGAGTACACCTGCTCCCAGATTAAAAGAGCGGATAAGCGGCCAGTTAAACCTTCTGGTTATCAGCAAAAACACCAACATAATCAGTGCCGGCAAAGCAATCGCAATAGGACCTTTAGTCAAAAATCCCAAACCAAAAGCAATATACATCAGCCAGAGCCAATGCTTTTTCTTCCCGCTTAGGAATAAAAAAAAGCTCATAAAACTGCCGCACATCCAGAAAATCAAATACGGATCTGATACCGCCAGGCGCATTTGAAAAGTAAAATGCAAACTGGTCAACAAAACGATGGCCGTGAGCCAAGCAATGCGCTCGCCCAGAAATTTCCGGCTGAATAAAAAGCTAATCAAAATGGCAGAAGCACCAAAAATCACAGAGAAAAAACGAGCGCTAAAACTGGATACGCCAAAGATCTTATACGCCAAAACCATGAAAAAATAATGCAGCGGCGGCTTATCTGTACGAAGCTCCAGATTAAAATAAGGAACAATGAAATTATCCGAAAGCATCATTTCGCGGGCGCATTCCGCGTTTTTAGCTTCGTCTAGAATGTAAATTGGGGGCTGATTCAGATTGATCATCAATATGAACAAACTAAACAGCCACAGGCCCCAGGATTTAATGCGGAGATTGTTTCTTTCCAAAAAGTTTTCCATCAAGTTGATCAGAGTGATACCATTTTTTATTCTCTAACCACCAAATGAGCTGGAATGTTAGCACAACTGCTAAAACTGAACCCGCCATAATATCTTCCAAAAAATGTTGCGCTAAATAAATTCGTGAAAAAGCGGTTAATGCAGCTATTGGAAAAATAAACCAATACTTGCTTTTACCGGGTAAAATGTAAATGAAAAGCACCGCCAGCGAAAAAGCCGACATGGTATGCCCAGATGGGAAACTATATGATCCATGTACCGGATACCCTTCAATGGTGCGTATAGGACTGATGCCTTCAAAATATTTAATAGGCCGCGGGGCATTAAAAATATGTTTCAGAATTTGGGCCACCGCCGAGGTATAAATGCAAACCATAAACGTAAGCACGCTATACCGGTATTTTACAAACAACAGGGCGATGCCCACAATAACCACGGTACAGCCATCACCCAAATAGGTTATCGCTTTAAAAAAGCCGTCAAAAAAATCAGAATGAAAGCCGTTGATGAATAAAAAAATACTGGCCTTGGAGAAAAAAAGCTTTAGCAAAAGGCCAATTAGAATAAAAACAAGGTAACTGATTACAAAAGGGCGATGCTGTTTGAGCAATCCCAAAAAGGTTTTCGGCATTTTTTTTCTGAATGTGTCATCCAAAACTATAAATTTTTTAAGTTTGGACGAATTAAGCTTTAATTAACCAGACTCAACACTATGGCGAATAACTTCCTGCGGAAAAAATCCATCGATTTAATTATGCGTGACCGGGAGGCCGGATTTTCGGATTCTGAATCGCACGCCAGCCTGAACCGGGTATTACGCGTAAAAGATCTCACCCTGATGGGGGTTGCCGCGGTTATTGGCGCCGGTATTTTTTCCACCATTGGGAATGCTTCTTTCCAGGGCGGTCCCGGCGTAAGCATTTTATTTGTGATTACGGCCATTACCTGTGGTTTTTCGGCTCTTTGTTATGCCGAATTCGCTTCCCGCATTCCTGTTTCGGGCAGTGCCTATACTTATGCTTATGCTTCCTTTGGCGAGCTGATTGCCTGGATCATCGGCTGGGATCTGTTGATGGAATATGCCATTGGAAACATCGCGGTAGCTATTTCCTGGAGCGAGTATTTCACCAACCTGCTGGAAGGTTTTAATATTCATATACCCGCTTATTTAACCATGGATTACCTGTCGGCTTACCGGGCTAATGAAGAGTTAGTAGCCGCTGGCGGCAGTTTTAGCGGAATGACCGACACCGTAAAAGAGGCTGCTCAAGCTTGGGCTACGGCTCCGGGATGGGGAAATTTTAAAATCATTGCCGATTTACCGGCTCTGGCCATCGTTTTCCTGATCACCTGGCTGGTTTACATAGGTATTCGTGAAACCAAAAGGGCTACCAACGCCATGGTTTATTTAAAAGTAGGCGTGGTATTGGCCGTCATTATTCTGGGTTTCTTCTATATAACACCGGCCAACTGGTCGCCATTTTTGCCTAACGGATTTGAGGGAATGATGAAAGGCGTATCGGGAGTTTTCTTTGCCTATATTGGTTTCGACGCTATTTCGACCACCGCCGAAGAATGCGAAAATCCGCAGCGGGACCTTCCTAAGGGGATGATCTATTCATTGGTTATTTGTACAATACTTTACATCCTGGTTTCTCTGGTTTTAACCGGCATGGTGAATTATAAAGAATTACAGGTAGCCGATCCTTTGGCATTTGTGTTTAAAAGAGTGGGACTCGCTAATATCAGTTATGTAATTTCTGTGAGCGCTGTGATTGCCACGGCCAGTGTATTGTTAATTTTCCAAATGGGACAACCGCGTATCTGGATGAGCATGAGCCGCGACGGCTTATTGCCTAAAAAATTCTCCAGCATACATCCTAAATACAAAACTCCTTGGTTTGCCACTATTGTAACCGGTATTGTGGTTGCCGTTCCGGCACTGTTTATGAACCTAACCGAAGTAACCGATTTAACTAGCATTGGAACCTTGTTTGCTTTTGTACTGGTTTGTGGCGGGGTTTTGTTATTACCCAAAGAAAGCGAGGAAGAAAGCAGCCGCAAACGCTTCCGCATTCCTTATATCAACTCTAAGTTTATTATACCTACCCTGTTTATTACCGGAATTGTATTTTTCAGAGAGAATATCCTGGGCTTGCTAGATTATCAGGGCGATTGGCATGTGTATAAAGATAATCTTCCATACTTCCTGTTCATCATCGCGGCAGCTATCATGAGTGTTTTATCTTTCCGGAAAAACCTCTCGCTAATTCCTGTAATGGGTTTATTAAGCTGTTTATATCTGATGACCGAACTGGGTTATACCAACTGGCTTCGCTTTTTGATCTGGCTGGTATTAGGACTGATTGTTTATTTCTCTTACAGTTACCACAAAAGCCGGTTAAATCAACCGGACGAAAAAATTTTAGAAAAAACGGTTTAATCCGTCGGGGTCGAACTGCGTATCGACCCTTTTTATTTTGGAACCATTGGATCCGCGATCCGTTGGGGCCGATTTATATATCGGCCCTTCTCCGTAAAAATTTGTTGTGGTCGATCTACTTATTACCCTTTTTCATTTTCGTATTGACCCGGGCTTAGGGGACGATACGTAGATCGGCCCCTACGGGGCAAATGGCAACCGGAAACCAAAGGTACTGCCCTGGCCTACCTGGCTCTCCATAAAAATTTCGCCATGTTGGGCCTCAATAAAATCTTTAGAAATGGTTAACCCTAAGCCAATACCTGATCGGATCTTATCCGGGGTGGGCACCTGAAAATATCGGTCAAACAGGCGTTTCTGATATTTTTCTTCGATCCCGCTTCCAAAATCCTGCACAGAAAATTCTATAAAGCGTTCTTTCTTATACGCCTTTATAATTACTTCTGAATTTTGGGGGCTATAACGCAAGGCATTAGACAAGAAATTAAGCAATACCCAGGCGGTTTTGTCCATGTCTATTTGTAGTTGTGGTAAATCAGGTTCCAGACTTATAACCACATTAATTGATTTTTGAGCCGCCTGAAAACGGGTAGCATTTACCGCGTAATTGATCAACTCGTGTGGGGCCACCGGCATGGTTTTTAACTGAATATTGCCGGTTTCTACCTGGGCCAGATCCATCAGTTCGCCGGTAATTTTAAACAAGCGGCTGGCGTTTTCGCCAATATGTTTTATTAATTGCTCCTGTTTGGCATTTATAGCTCCGGTTTGCTCTTCTTCTCCCAAAGCATTTACATTGGTAATAATAGAAGCTATAGGAGTTTTTAGCTCGTGCGAAATGGTGGCAATAAAGTTTGTTTTAGCTGCATCCAGTTCATGAAAACTGGTGGTATCCTGCAACACAATCAGTTGACCAATGGTGCGGCCTTCATTTTTCACCTCGATAAAATGAGTGGTAAAGTAATTTTCTTTCCCTTCCGAATAGATTTTCAGCTCTTTTTTCCTTACAGTAAGCAGGGTGCGAATCAGGTCGTTAAAAAGCGCCACATCGGGGGCATAGCGACCAATCAGCTCATCGGCATTTAAACCAATAAGCATACTTGCCAGGGAGTTTACAAATAAGATATATTGCTTTTCATCCAGGCCAATAATGGCATCGCTCATATTATCAATCAGAGCTTCAATACGGCTTTTTTCAAATAAAATTTTGGCCAGGTTACTACTTTCATACTCGGCCAGTTTTTTGGCCATGGAATTAAAAGCTGTGGCTAGCTCGGCATATTCATCGTTAGAATAAAAATCCAGGCGTTGTTTATAATTTTTATTGGCGATGGCTTTGATTCCTTCGGTTAATTCTTTGATCGGATCGGCAATATATCCCGGAAAGTTTAAGATAAAACTAAACCCTATGATCAGGCACACTATAAAAATACCACCTAAATAAATACTGGCTATCCGTATGGTATGCATAACCACATCGTTTTTCTTGTAGATGGCCTGCAAATTCACTGCATCAACACTTCTAATGGCATTCTCTATCGTCTCCCGGGCCCGACTATATCGCTCCGAACTTAATTTGGGCTGTTTCAGAATATTAAATTGCTGGCGGATAATATGAGTTAGTTCGCCCTCGCCTGTTTCCGTAATATTTCGTTCCTGGGCCTTTAAGTTCTGTTCAAACATACGGCTCTGACCATCGTTTAAGCTGCCGGTAACATCAACATTAACCAATACGGAAAGGCGCTGCATATACTGCAAACTCTTGTAATTATTTTGAAGCACAGCACTGGACTCTTCCGAAAGACGAAGCAGATAGTAAGTTCCTAAAATCCCTACAATAAGGATTAGAGTGAACAATAAGCCCAAACCAAGCTGCAATTTCAACTTTACTTTCATGATTCAAGACAAAACAACCAGATCTATATCCTTTGCCGCCAGCTTGTTGACTAGTTGGGTGAAAATTCCGGTATGGAAAAGCATCCGTTTTAAGCTAAAATGAGGTTTACCAATACAAATAGTGGTGATCTCTTTATCGGCGGCTACCTCAAAAATAGCATTGGCCACATTAGCGTGCTTTACTTTAATTACATGGGCGCCTAACTGGGTGGCCAGCTTAAAATTATTGATCAGAAACCTTTGTTTATCCAGTCTGATCTTATCCCCGGTTTCTCGGCCGGTTTGGACATACAGCAACAGCCATTCTGAATTATAATACGATGCCAGCCGGGCCGTTTTACGAATAACCACTTTAGCGACCCGTTCATTGGAGCTGATGCAGGCCAAAAAACGCTCGTTACGCAACTTAATGGTTTTAGGCACCTCGATATCTATTTTCCGTTCTACCTGGTGGGCTACTTCTTTTAAAGCCAATTCCCGGAGTTGCAGAATGCGGTCGGCCTGAAAAAAATTATTTAACGCCAGTACAATTTTTGCACCTTCATAAACTTTGCCTTGGTGTAAGCGATTGATCAATTCCTCCACCGTGAGGTCAATATTCACCACTTCATCGGCCATTTTCAAAACCTTATCCGGAATGCGTTCTTTAATGGAAACCTGCGTAATGCGCTCCACTTCCTGATTTAAGCTTTCCAGATGCTGAATATTAACAGCGCTGATCACATTAATACCCTCATTGAGGATATCCATCACATCCTGCCAGCGTTTTTCATTTTTACTGCCCTCAATATTGGTATGAGCCAGTTCATCTACAATAACCAGTTCCGGATGCAGGTTAATGATAGCCTGCAGATCCATCTCCTCCAGCTCTTTTCCCTTATAAAAAAACTTTTTGCGGGCTATTACCGGCAAACCTTTGATCAAAACCTCCGTTTCTTCCCGGTCGTGGGTTTCTATGTAACCAATTTTCACATCAATGCCGCTTACCAGCAAATCATGTGCTTCCTGCAACATGCGGTAGGTTTTTCCTACGCCGGCACACATGCCGATATAGATTTTAAATTTTCCCCGCCTGCTTTTTTGAATAAGATCCAGAAAACGTTCTGCCGATGCTGATTGTGTATCTGTATTCATAGATTTCCCAAATGTTGCTTTCAATCCAATAGCAACTTATCCGGCTGGCAAAGATTTAAGCATGATGATACTTCCTATAGATTTAACCGATTGGAGGATAGTCTGAGTTTCAAACTTTAGATCCGTATTGTTCACCGAAAGCGGAAAAACTTCCTTTTTAAATGAAAACGTTTTGCCAGCCTGCATCAAACTGATTTGCTCGCTAGCTGGTTCCCGCCTAAATATCTGATCCAATTGCTCGTTAACCCCTGCAATTTCCCCTACCGACTTGCCACTTACTTCTCCGGGTTTTAAATTCATGATATCTAAAGCCAACTGATTGGCAAATAGCAACATATTATTTTCGTCTACCCCAATAATAGCCTCTTTAATGTTATTGATGATGGTTTCAATGCGCATAGATTCAATACGCAGTTTAGCCTGATTAAGCCTTCCATCCTCCTCCATCTTTTTATTCAAACTATTTAGCAGCCTGCACAATTCAGCCAGCTCATCCGTCTCATTAGGTAAAGGCACCCGGTATTTAAAATTCTGGCGGATACTTTCCTTCATTCCATCAGATAATTCCCGGATTGTATCTGTAATATATCCGGGGAAACGCATAATGAAGCTCAGAATAATTAAAAAACAGATGCTGGCAATAAATGCCACAATAATGGTTGCGGTACGGGCTAACTGCTTAGCCTTATAGTCTTTCTGAATAATGGTAGCATTATTCAACTGCATCACTGTAAAAATATTAGAGCGGATACTGCTTTTAATTGAAGCAAACCTTAGTTTATCAGTTCCGGCAAGTTTAAGCGCCGTAAAACTGTTCCGGATTTGCTTCACGGCTTTTCCTTCGCCTGCTTCGGTAATATTGCTTTCTTCCAGCCTGAGTGAGCGATCAAAATCCTGCAAATCTTTAGCGCTCATCACCTGTTCATTATCTCCCAAGTGCTTTAGCAAAGATTGCATGTATTGAAGTGTGTAGTAGTTATTCTTTAAAATTTGGTTGGAGGCTTTAGAAAGTTCATGAATATACCATATAGCCAAACCACCCAGAAAAATATAAACCACAAACAAGAATGTGAAACCCAGCCGGAGTTTAGTTTTGATCTTCATCTGTTTCTGATATCTGGATTAATGGATCTCCCTTCAGCATGGTAAGATATTTCCGTCCGTTTTGTTTGAGTAAAGCGCCTTAAAATGCATTTTATGGGATTTAATTTACATTTTCAGAGCAGAGAGTTTAGGACTAATTAGAACTGCTTTTTGCTCAACAAAAAATTGAGTAATTATCTGTTTCGGGATCTTCACAATCTAAAATTCAAAGCCAGTGTCATCCTATTTTCTGTTTTTTTCAGATCAGGTCTCCAGGTAGGATCCAGCGGATCATTTGAAAAACCGGTTTGCGAGGTGGTGCCGCCCGGTCCGGCAAAATAGGGCACATTAGATTTTCGGAAACCATATTCCAGGCGAAAAGTAATCCAATCACTGGGCATAATATCCAGCGTGGTGCTGATCTGGGTTATTTTAAGCTCCTTTCCTCCAGCCAGGGCCAGATCAAAAGCATTAGGACCAGCGGCTAGAGCTGCCGGCACAAAAGCTAAATAAGCTCCCGGGTTGGTCAGAAAATCACCACGAATGGTCCAACCAACCGTATTATGCCGAAACCATAAGCGGTTAGCCAAAGAAGATCCGGCCATGTAATTCTTAGAAGCTTTTACTCCCTCGCCACTTTGAAAACCATAATGATTGTTGATACTAAAAGCGGCTTGCGATAAACCCTGCGAATTGGGTCTTTTCACATACCTGAATACAAAACTATCATCATGATGAAAACGATGGATGCGGGATAATTGAGTTGTCCCCGATTTGCTATCCGTACC
Source organism: Daejeonella sp. (assembly GCA_035631395.1). Lineage (GTDB taxonomy): Bacteria > Bacteroidota > Bacteroidia > Sphingobacteriales > Sphingobacteriaceae > Daejeonella. Next base: position 14,030 of record DASQIU010000124.1, read on the forward strand.
GAAATAAAAGTTAGCCACCATTTGCATATTCTCATTAGGCCGGAAATAGTTGGATGAGCCCAAGCCCGGACTTTTGCTCCAACTGTTATAGGTTTGCCAGCCATTTAAAATCCACAATTCGGTTCTGAATTTTTTCACCGGATAATATTGCAGCCGGGCGCCCTGGAAATAAAAAGGAGTAAACTCGCAGACCATGGAACGCTGATAGCTCCAATTTTCCTGAGTAAGATAACTTTCCAATCCAATATAGGAGAGAAAAATGCCCAGCTCTACATTTAAGCCGTAATTAAGCGGAAAATGATAACCCAGCCCTGCTTCCCTGATAAACTTCAGGTTTCCGGTACCGGTATTGCGGCCACGAAATACCGAAGCATCCGTTTCCTGCACAATATGCAGCATGCTTCCGGTTTGAAACCATAAACGCCCGATCACATTTTTATAATTGCTTTCCAAACCAAAACTAAACAGGTTCAAACTAAACTCATTACTACGCCCCACCGAGGCAGAAATGGTTTGGGTATTATCCTTCGGCTGGGCAAAATTATAGTTGAAATAGGCATCCAAATAAGCTCCGGCCGTTAAAATGGTTTCGCCCTTTTTATCCTGAAAAGTTAAAGGAAAATCATGCTGCCGGTTTTGACCATTGATCCAACCTAAATACCAGTTAAATGGAACTTTTACCTGGACAGAATCCTGCACCAAGCCTAAATTAGCTCCGGGAGTAAAAGCCAGCACCCATGCAGGCCAGAGAGCAACTATTATCAGTAGTAGTTTTTTCATCATAGCATTACCGATTTTTATACAAACTATCCAAAGCCACATTTAACTTCAGCACATTCACCACTTCGGGGCCCAACAAAGGCTTTTCCGTATATTGATCTACCAGTTTCATC
>DASQIU010000125.1:0-27973 GCA_035631395.1 Daejeonella sp.
TCAGCAAAGTCAGGTAACATTTAGCCGCGATTTGGTTTCAGATCAGATCAGATCGCAGGTAAACCAGGATTATCAGAACTATGCACAATCTCTTGCTAAAATTGGCATTCTGGAAACGGCTATTGCCCAAGCTTCAGAGAATGATAGGATCCTGGAATCGAAATATAAAAATAATGTGGCTTCGGTTACCGACCGCATTGATGCCGAAACGCAATTGTATCAATCACTAATTAACCTGGAGATAGCTAAAGCTGATGCCGCCCTGGCTTATTATACGCTGCTTAAATCAACCGGAACAATTACGAAACCGAAAAATTAATTGAAAGCGTTTTTCGTTGGTCGTCCATCGTCAAACGAAAAAACGGTCAACGAAAGACGAACAACGATAAACGAACAACGAAAAACAATGGAAACTCCAGAGAAAAAGAAGAAGAATAAAGTTATACCCATTATTTTATTGCTGGTGATTATAGGCGGCGCCATTTTTGGCGTGCGAGAATACCTTTATTACAGCAAATATGAAGATACCGATGATGCCCAGATTGATGGAGATATTAGTCCGGTGGTTGCCCGGGTAAGTGGTTATGTAGATAGTATTTTGTTTGAAGAAAACCAGCACGTTAATCAAGGGCAGGTTTTAGTAAAACTGGATGACCGGGATTATAAGATCAAGTTAGAACAAAGTTTGGCCGGGCAGCGGACCGCCAATGCCGGTATAGGAGTTGCTCAGGCGCAGATTACGGCCACTGCTGCCGCTTCGGCTACAGCCAAGACCAATATTGAAGCTGCCCGCGTTAAATTATGGCAGGCCAATAAAGATTTTGAACGTTATGAAAATCTGATTAAAGATGGCGCCATAACCCAGCAGCTGTTTGACCAGGCCAGAGCTACGAAAGAAACAGCCCAGGCCAATTATCAGGCGGCTCAGAATCAATACGCGGCGGCCTTAGAGCAAATTGGTACTACCCGTTCTCAGTTACAGGTAAGTCATACCAATGTGGATCAGAAACAGGCTGATATAGATTTTGCCGAGCTGCAGTTATCTTATACTACTATTACTGCTCCGGCATCGGGTATCGTATCCAGAAAAAATATTCAGAAAGGTCAATTGGTGCAGGCCGGTCAAAACCTGTTTGCTATAGTGAACGATAATAGCTTGTATGTAACGGCCAATTTTAAAGAAACTCAGTTAGACAAACTGCGGTCGGGCCAAAAAGCCATTATTAAAGTAGATGCCTATCCGGATGAAAAAATTGAAGGCAAAGTGTATAATTTTTCTCCGGCCACCGGAGCCAAATTTTCTCTGCTCCCACCAGATAATGCTACCGGAAATTATGTAAAGGTGGTGCAACGCGTTCCGGTTAAAATCAAGATTGATGCTTCTAAAGAAATATTGGAGCGTTTGCGGCCGGGGATGAGTGTGAAAGTGTCGGTTTTAACCAAATCATAAAATGCCCGAAAAAGGTTTTCGTAAGTGGATCATTACCATTACGGTAATTACGGCGGCTTTATTGGAGCTGATAGATACCACCATTGTGAATGTGTCTTTGCCCCAAATTCAGGGCAATATGGGGGCTACCCTGGAAGATATCGCCTGGATCACCACCGGTTATGCAGTAGCCAATGTAATCGTGTTGCCCATGTCGGGTTGGTTGGGTAGTCGTTTTGGCCGTAAAAACTATTTTCTGTTTTCCATTATTGCATTTACCATTGCTTCTTTTTTATGTGGTAATGCTACCGGTTTAAATGAGCTGATCATTTTCCGGATCATACAGGGTTTAGCTGGTGGCGGTTTGATCTCTACTTCGCAGGCTATTTTGTTGGAAACATGGCCAAAAGAAGATGTAGGTATAGCTACTGCTTTATTTGGGTTAGGAGCGGTAGTTGGCCCTACGGTTGGCCCCACTATTGGTGGTTATATTACCGATCATTACTCCTGGCCCTGGATCTTTTATGTGAATATCCCGGTAGGTGCATTAGCGGCTTATTTTACCTATACCTTTATTAGGGAAACGCCCCGGGAAGCCAAAGGGATGCCTATTGATTGGATGGGCATTATTTTGCTGGCTATTTCTGTGGGAAGTTTACAAACCGTTTTGGAAAAAGGTGAAAGTGAGGACTGGTTTGCTACTCCTTATATCACGGTACTCACCTGTACGGCTATTTTAGGCGTTTTATTATTCATATGGCGACAACTGAGTGCCAGCCACCCGATTGTAAACTTCAAAATTATGCGGCACCGGAGTTTTTCGGTGGGGATGTTCACCTCTTTTGTATTGGGTTTTGGTTTATATGGTTCGGTGTTTGTTTTTCCGATTTTTTGTCAGCAGTTGCTTGGATTTTCCGCCCAGCAAACCGGCGAATTGCTTTTTCCGGGTGGTTTGGTTACCATTATGATGATGCCCTTCATCGGGATTATGTTGAAAAAAAGGATTCCGGCCCAGTTTATGGCTACCGGCGGGATGATTTTGTTTTTTGTGTTCTCACATATGCTGAGTAAATCCACCCTCTCTTCGGGTACCAGTGATTTTTTTCTGCCCCTGGTCATTCGTGGAGCCGGTATGGCGCTTTTGTTTGTGCCTTTAACTACGCTGGCTATGCAAGATTTAAAAGGTACTGAAATTGGACAGGGCGCCGGGTTGAATAATATGATGCGCCAATTAGGCGGATCTTTTGGGATAGCTTCTTTAACAACTTTGCTTCATCTTCGGCAAGGATTTCACCGAAATACATTGATAGAACATGTGAATGCCTATAATCCGGCTTTTACCGAGCGCTTTAATATGCTGGTGAAGAATTTTATGGCTAAAGGATTTACTTTGTTGGATGCCCAACAGGCGGCTACCAAGGCCATGGAGGGCATGGTGGTAAAGCAAACTATGCTTTTAACTTTTACCGATGCTTATTGGATAGTGGGGCTAATTTTGCTCTGCTCTATTCCTTTGCTCTATCTGCAGAAGTTTAAAAAGAATGCGGATGTGCCTGTCGATATGCATTAAAATAGAAAACGGTCAGGTTTAATAGCCTGACCGTTTCACCCAAAAATTACAAATAAAAACTTAGAACCCTTTAAGCTTCAATCCACATGGGTTGTGTTGACTAATATCAGCTTTCAGGTTTGATTAACCTTTAAGTTCTAAAAGTACAATTTTTTAAACTCAGCCTCAAAAAAGTTATCAACATTTTGCTGAAAGGTGAAACTTTTTTAGAGGTTGTTGGTTTTCAACTCTTTTTGTCAGTAAAGCAAGTGGTTTTTAAAAAATTACCTTTCCGGTGGCGGTAATTAAAGAGGCCAGGCGTACGGTGTCAAATATCCGCTCTTCGGTGGTGCCCATTTTTACCAGCGAATCTTCGTGTGCATTCACGCACATTTCGCAACCATTTACAGCCGAAACGGCTACGCTCATCAGTTCAAAGAACTCTTTTCCGGTTACCGGTTTCATCATGATTTGCATGCGGATACGGGCGGGAATCTGGCTGTATCTTTCTTTTCCGGTAAAATGGCGGAAACGATAAAATACGTTGTTAGAAGCCAATAAAGAGGCGCAAGCTACGGCCTCGGCTATTTCTTCGGCAGTAGCTTCCTGTTGTGAAGCAAAGTCTTTGAAGAAATTGATCAGTATGTGATTTTTTTCATTTACGGCAATGGCCACGCCTAATAAGCCTATTTCTTTGGCGCTAAGGTGTTCAGAGCTTAAAATGCTGCTGAAATTCAATTTAAAATCACGCAGGTAGCGGGATTGTCCTTGCTCTAAAAGGTTCAGGCTATCAGTACGATAATTGGTTTCTGTTCCTATGCTGCTTAAAAATTCCTGGATAATTTCTGTTGTTTCGTTCATACTCATTTTTTAAAAGTTAGGGTATAAAAAAAGCCCCCCTTTATTCCTGTTACAATGGGGGAATAAAGAGGAGCCTGTCTATTTATTTAAATTTATACAGTTAAGGTATCCTGACCTTTTTCCCAGTTACAAGGGCATAATTCGTCGGTTTGTAAACCGTCTAATACACGCAAAACTTCTTTTACGTTACGGCCTACGCTTAAATCGTTTACAGAAACCCAACGTACGATACCGGTAGGGTCAATGATGAAAGTAGCACGGTAAGCGATTTTTTCGGTTGGTTCTAAGATACCTAATTCTTCAGCTAAAGATTTAGAAGTATCAGCCAGCATCGGGAACTTCAGGTCACGTAAATCATCGTGATTTTGTCTCCAGGCCAGGTGTACGAACTCTGAATCGGTAGAAGCACCAATTAAGCGGGCATCGCGGTCGCGGAACTCACCAAATGATTTGTTAAACTCGGCAATCTCGGTAGGGCAAACAAAAGTAAAGTCTTTTGGCCACCAGAACATTACGGTCCAAACGTTATCCTCATTGGCTAAATATTCGGAAGTGATGGTTTCAAACTCTTTTCCTTTTTCAATACTTACTACTGCTTTCTTCTCAAACGAAGGGAATTTTTGTCCTATGGTAATCATAATTGTTATTTTTTGCTTTTTTAGTGTGTTACAAAGATAAGCTTATATATGCTCTAGACCAATTAAAGCGGCCGTAATAGCCATTCTTTTTATTGATACGATATAGATAGCAACTATATGATCTGAAATGCTATTGTTGGTGGCGATTGCTTTTCTTCCTTTGTTAATCGATGTCTTGCATCGCTCTATAAAAAACGTGTTGAGTGAAATATTTTCATCTGCATCCACTTTTCGTTTTACATAAATGAACGAAAGACGAATAACGAGCCACGATTTAACGGTTCCCCACATTAACTACCAGACCCAATGTAAAAATAGAATTGCCTGCTGTAAGAAACTTCCTGCTTTTGAGGCCGAAATTGCTGCCACTGGTGTACTGTATTTGTACCGTTGGACTTAAAGCCATGCGGGTAAAGAAGACCGGTTCCAGGAAAATATTATCTTCAGTAAGCTGCTTCACATCATTACGCACAAAGCTGGTCATGTTTACATGGCTGATGCGTAAGGCAGTACCATAATTCAGGGGGAAATTAGTTTGGAATAAACGCAGGCTTTTTTTTTGGGACGAGCTGAAATTAACCTGCAGGAAGGTTTTACTAAACAGATATTCCTGGCGGTCCCAATCCAGGGCGTCTTGCTGGTTTCTGATCTGGTAATTGCGATCGCTATTGCCCATACCGGCGCCGGCGTATATTTCTAAAATACGGGTGTTGTCTGCTCCGAAAGTATCAAAGTAGCCGATTCCCATTTCTAATAGATTGTGTTTGAAACTTTGCCTGTTGCGCTCGTTGTTCATTCTGGAGCCATTTAACATCAGCCCGAAATGGTCTGAAACCGCGTAAGCTGTATTGACTGAGGCATTGCCCCGCAAAGAAATATGCCCTCCGGCATGTAATTCGCCGCTTTTACTCAACATGGGAGTATTGGGCACATTGGGCATGTAGATGGATGAGCATCCGGATAGCAGCATCAGAGCCCCTAAAAGGATAGCCCTGTTTTTTTTAGTAAAGTGTTTTTTCAAAATATGTAAATGAATTTTTTTCAGCCCGAATGCCAAAATCGAGCCAAAAAGCTTTTTTGCTTTCGCGGTTTTTTTAAAAAAATAACAATCATTTGGTTTTGCTTTTTATTTTTTTGCACTGATTTATGAAAAGGCTCTGTTTTGCAAAGGCCTAACCGGATTAAACCCGATTGAAGTGGAAAACCCGAATGAAGCCTGACTGCCGGCAGGCAGGCATAGCGGAATGAGGATTTGGAACGAAAAGCGGGACTATCGGTACCGATAATTGACGCTATTGCTTTCTAATTTGTTGTGAAAGCACTTCGTGGTTGTACAGCTTTTTTCCATAAAAAAAGGATGTCCGAACTGTTGGTACATCCTTTTGAAAGATCTGATTTTGGCGAAAAAAATTATTTTCCTGCTTGTTTTAAATCGCAATTAAACATCCATTTGATACCGAATTTATCGGTCAGCATCCCAAATTTTGCACCCCAAAAAGTATCCTGCAATGGCATGGTTACCTGACCGCCTTCTGCAAATTTATTAAAAAACTGGTCTATCTCTTCCAGAGAGCTACAGTTTACTGAAAGGGTAATCATGTTGCCAATTTCCTCGGGTACGTTCTGATAATTGTCGGAGCCCATCAGTACTAAATCGCCAGTGGCCAGGTGGGCGTGCATGATTTTGTCCTTATCGGCCTCTGCGCATTCCATGGGAGATTCTCCAAAAGTTTGCATGTCTAACTTTCCACCAAAACAGTTTTGGTAAAAGTCCATTGCTTCGCGGCATCTGCCGTTGAATGTTAGATAAGAATTGATCTTTGACATATTGATATGCTTTAGTTTTTAAATTTTGTTAGGATTTTCTTGTATCCTTGAGAGTTTCGTATTGCCTGATCCAGGCATCTACCGACACTTTTTGTATCAGTTGGCCAATGAGATCATATGGTATTTCTTCCAGTTTTTTAAAGCGAATACAGCTTTTGCCCATATCCAGTTTCTGCCGGGAATGAAGGGGATATTGTTCTGTGAACCAGGCATGCAGTTGGGGGCTTGCATACAGGGCCATATGATATAGAGCGATGAAATTTTTTTGCGAAGCAATGTTTACAAAAGGCAAAGGAAGCTGAGGAGTACAATGATATCCGGCCGGATAAATATGATGTGGCACCACATAGCCAATCATTCCATAGCTCATTACTTCTTCAAATCCAGTTGGGATATTTTTCAGTATGGTTTCTCTAAGCTTCATAAATGGGATTTTTCTTTCCTCCGGGAGTTCTTGTAAGTATAGGTCAACGCTTAGAGCAGAAGATTGCATGATTTTTAAGTTTAGGTAGGTGAAAATAATAGAATTAATAAAAAGTAAGGCTTTTTGTTTTTCAGCAAGGTTCAAACAATTTTCAGATTGCCTTTATTTTTCAAACGATAATAGATTCTGGTATGAACCGATGAAGATGAAGAAACGGCAGATTAAAGCGCTTAAAACGGTAAATCCAGAGCCTGTTTTAGGCGCAGATAAGGAGAAAATCCTGAACGAAAATACTTTCTGGTGGCGTTGGACTGCTTCTTTTCCGGCTTTGCAGAGCGCAAATTACCGGCGCTATTTTTTCGGGCAATTTATTTCTATTATTGGTACCTGGCTGCAGGTGGTGGCCCAGGGTTGGTTGGTTTTAAGTTTAACTAATTCTCCCTTTTATATTGGTTTAGTAACGGCTTTGTCCACAGTGCCGTCGCTTCTTTTTTCCTTATGGGGTGGAGTAATTGTTGATAATTTCCGTAAAAGGTATATTCTTTATTTTACTCAGTCGGCATCTATGGTGCTGGCGCTTTTGTTGGGTATATTAACAGTTCTGCAAGTAATTACCCTGCCGGTTATTTGCATTATTGCTTTTCTGCTGGGTACGGTTAACGCGGTGGATGCGCCCGCCCGCCAGGCTTTTGTTTCAGAATTAGTAAACCGGGAGCAACTCTCTTCGGCCATTGCGCTCAATTCCGGGATATTTAATGGAGGGCGGATTATTGGCCCTGGCATAGCCGGTTTTTTAATTGCCCTTGCTGGAACGGGAGGCGCCTTTATCATTAATGGTTTAAGTTATGTGGCGGTATTATTAGCCTTAAAAGGCTTAACTATAATAGATAAATCCGGAGAAAGGAATCTGAAACCTTTAGAGGCTATCAGGCAGGGACTGGATTACTCTTTCTCTCATCCGCTTATCCGGGTTTTACTAATTTTTATTGGCGTGGTTTCCATTTTTGGCTGGTCTTATACTACCATTATGCCGTTAATAGCCCGTAATGTTTTTCATGTAGATGCCAAAGGACTGGGTTATTTATACTCGGCAACCGGTTTAGGTTCTCTGCTGGCTACTTATTTGGTGGGCGCTTATGCTCAAAAAGTTCCGCCGCTAGTATTTATTATCGGTGGTAACAGTTTATGTTGTATCGGCTTGATATTGTTTAGTTTCAGTAATACGATGGCTGTTGCCCTACCGCTTTTGTTTTTTACCGGCCTAGGTTTATTGCTACAAACAGCCACTATCAATACCCTGATCCAGGGAATGGTCAAGAATCTATTCCGAGGCCGGGTAATGAGTATTTATGTGCTGATGTTTTTAGGCCTGGCGCCGCTGGGTAATTTTGAAATCGGGCTGTTAACAGAAAAGCTTGGTACCAGTTGGGCCATCACTATTAATGCCGTCATTGTCTTTATTTTTGGCTGGGTTGTGTTCTTTTATCGCAAAAAAATAAGGGTGGCTTATCAGGATTATAGAAGGCTTAATCCACCGGAAGTGGTGTAGAGCTTTTATTGTATGGGGAGACAAAAATCCAGAGGGATGATCTATTTATAGTAGTCGAGATTAAAAACCCCATTGGGGTGAAATTGGCGAATTACATCATATATGTAGAAAATAAAAGAGGGTGTCTTTTTAAAGACACCCTCTTTTATGAGCTTTTTACTTTTTTAGCGTTTCTTCAATGAGCTTAAAAATTCGCTTGTACTCATCAGTCCAGCTGGAAGGTTCGGTAAATCCGTGGTCTTCTACCGGATAAACGGCCAATTCCCAATTGTCTTTTTTCAACTCGATCAGGCGCTGACTCAGGCGAACGATATCCTGGAAATGCACATTTACATCCACCATGCCATGGGCCATCAATAAGCGTCCTTTTAGTCCATCTGCAAAATAAAGGGGCGAGCTTTTTTTGTAAGCAATTTCGTCATTATAAGGCTCATTCAAGATATTGGAAGTATAACCGTGGTTATAATGTGCCCAATCGGTTACCGAGCGCAATCCGGCACCGGCGGCAAAAACATCCGGCTCAGTAAATAAGCCCATCAGCGTAATAAAGCCACCGTACGAACCGCCGTAGATACCTACATTTTTAGGATTTACACCGTATTTTTCAACCAATAATTTCACGCCATCTACCTGGTCGGTAAGATCCTTGCCACCCATGTGGCGGTAAATGCCGGTACGATGATTGCGACCATAGCCGGAACTTGCTGTATAATCGATATCCAAAACGGTATAGCCATTATCCGCCAGTAAATTATGGAACATGTATTCGCGGAAATACTGGCTCCACCAATAATGTACATTTTGCAGATAACCGGCGCCATGCACAAATACTACGGCCGGCTTGTTTGGGTTTGGATTAGCCGGGCGGTACACGCGAGCATATACATCAGAACCATAACGGTTTTTAAAACTGATCATTTCCGGATCTCTCCAAGCGTAGGCATTAAATTCTTTGCTGGTAGAGTTGGTGATTTGGATGGCTTTGGCCCCAGGTTTATTCTCCTGCAGATATAATTCCCAGGGTTTATTGGAATAAGAATAGCGGATGGCGAGCCATTTTTCATCGGGCGAGAGGCTGACCTCATTTCCACCCTTCATGCCGGTTATTTTTACCGGCCTGCCTCCGCCTACCGGGATGCTATAAAAGTGCTTAATACCCGGATGCTCTATATTGGCCGTAAAATAGAAGCTTTTTTTATCCTTGGATAATTGCAAAGTTTGTACCTCGTATTTTCCACTGGTTAATTGTTTTTTGGCCCCGCTGCTTACATTAACTGTGTAAATATGCGAATAGCCGGAAGCTTCACTTTGGAAATAAATCGTATTATTGTCAATAAAGCCGATGTTAAAGCCATTAATGCCGGGGCCGCCTATCCAGGCCTCATCCCGCTGACGGTCTAAGAGGCTTAATTTTCCGCTAGAAAGCTCCAGTTTCATGATCCAGCGGTCTTTATTATCTAAAGAGGTAACCGCTACTACTGCCTGGCTGCCATCGGTGTTCCAAATAGGACCGCTGATGGAAACTTTCCGGTCTTCATTTTTCTTGGTCTGTTCTTCCAACTGTTTCGGGTAGTCTTTTACATAATCCGGAAGATCTTTAATGCCCGGAATGTTGGCTGTTTGGATGCTATAAATGGTATCTTGCTGCTGATCGTAAATATAGCTTTCAAAAGTTGGCAAGGTATTGCCTACCTTGGTGCGTCCGGGGATATCTTCGGTATAACCAGTGCCTGTTACATAATTGGGCACGATGGTGGGTTTGGTACCTTCCGCCTGTTTAGTGATGCGGTAAGTAATATATCTTTCATCAGGACTTAGCCGCAGATTGTTTATCGAGCTGCGTTCGTCCAGAAAAACTTCTTTAGGGCGTTTTACTTCGGTTAATTTGCGTTGGGCCTGGTCCAGGTTTTTATCTTTTTCTTCTTTTTTAATGATGTCGAATTCATTCAGCTGATCTTGTTTCAGCCATTGATCTTGTTTGTTTAATGCCCCATCCGGACGTTTTTTAGTGCGGGTAAAATTGCTGAGCTGTGCCAATTGGCCGCCGTTGGGGGAAATGCTATACAGATTATCGCCTCGCTGGAAGATGATTTTATCTTCGGCCATATTAAAGCCGGCATTGCTTTCTCGTTCTATGGTTTTAGTAAGCTGGATTTCCTGTCCGGTTTTCAGGTTCAGGATAAACAAGTCGCCATTGCGTTCCAATAAGGCTTTGCTGCGGTCTTTATTATAAACCGGAGTACTGCTGTTTAAATTCCGTAAGGCCTGTTCTGAAACTTTTTTTGGGGTATGATTACCAGGGCTGATGGCATAGGTCTCGTCCCGATCTTTTAACTCAGGATTCCAGCTAAAATAAACGGAACGACTTTGCGCATCCCATTGGACGTTGCTTGGCGAAACGCCCATCCATTTGGGATCTCGCATAATTTTGTCAACGCTTAAGGTGTTGTTTTGCTGTGCATAAGCCGGCCCCAGAGCCGCTATTAACAGAAACAGGATCAGATTTTTCTTCATTTTGCTTGTTTATAGAATTTTAAAGCCCTACAAGTTTAATAATTCCATGGAGAAACCCGGATTTTGTTTCCTGTTTTTTACAAAGGCTCTTTTTGGTAGTTGGAAAAAAACTATGGATGTGATTTATGAGTTTCCTTAAGTACTTCCAAGATAATTTCCAACAATGCCACAAGCAATTGAACTTTCAGAGACTTCTAATAGAGGTAATGCACCTAATTCCCCTCTATTGGAGGGGTGCCCACAGGGCGGGGTGGTCAATAAATTTGTGATTAATAATACCATTATAGTGCAAAAACCGACTTTAGACTTGCCTTATAATCCCAGACTTAAGGAGAAGGCTAAAACATTGCGTAAAGCGAGAAATTTACCGGAAGTGCTGTTCTGGATGCAGGTGTCAAAAAGAAAATTTCATAAAATTGATTTCGACCGGCAGCGGGTTATTGGAAACTATATTGTTGATTTTTATGTGAAAAAACTGGGTCTGGTGATTGAGATAGATGGTGTGAGCCATGACCATAAGGTAGCATGCGACAAAGTAAGAAGAGATGCATACTTGAGAAACTTGGGAATAAACGTTTATAGAATACCTGTGGGCGATGTGATGAAAAGCATGGATCGAGTAATGATGGGTTTAGAAAACTATATTATCGAGAAATATGGTGTTAAAGATGAACTTTAGTTGTCTGGGCTTGGATACTTGTAAAACCACCCCGGTCTTCGACCACCCCTCCAGAGGAGGGGAATTGCCCCAGGATTTATGGAATTGGGTTTTATTAACGTTTCTAAGAATAGTCTGATATTTCGCCTTATTTTAACCAATAAACTTTCAAAGGCTTCCGCCATTATAGATGCCCTCAATTCCCCTCTATTGGAGGGGTGCCCGCAGGGCGGGGTGGTATTAAACTTTACCTCAAAAGAAAAAGCCCCAGTTCACACCGGGGCATTACATAATCATATTTAAACCTAAATTAAGAGCATCCTCCCTGCGTCCCGCAGTTCAGGCATTTGTAGCAGGTGCCTGAGCGGACCATGATATGGCCGCAATTGCTGCAAGCAGGTGCATCCGACTGGCCACCGCCAGAAATATCAAATACCGGTTTTAGCTTTTTGTCGGCCGTGGCTTTGGGCTCATGCGGATGGATGACATTGCTTTCATCTGGATTTTTATCTTCATCCTTCATTTGAGGATTGCCCAGAACGGCTTTATGTTTGCTGATCACATGCACCAAATCTTCCCGGCCTAAATATTCATAGCCCAACATCCGGAAAATATAATCGACAATCGAAGTAGCCGATTTGATATTATCATGGCCACTTACCATACCGCTGGGTTCAAAACGGGTGAAGGTGAATTTATCTACAAACTCTTCCAGCGGAACGCCGTATTGTAATCCTACTGAAACGGCAATAGCAAAGCAGTTCATTAAAGAACGGAAGGTGGCGCCTTCTTTATGCATATCCACAAAGATTTCGCCTAAGGTTCCGTCTTCGTATTCGCCGGTGCGTACAAAAATATTCTGGCCGCCAACGGAGGCTTTCTGCGTAAATCCGCTCCGGCGGTGGGGCAGGCTTTTCTTTTCAACTACCGAAGATAATTGGCGCTTGAAATGTGTATCAGTGGATTTTTCTAATATAGCACGGGCAGCTTCTAAAACTTGGTCGGGAGTTAAATCGCTCAGTTTTACATTGGCTGCTTCGCCTAAAACCTCCTCTACAGAATCCAGCTTATCTTCTTTGCTGTCTGATTTGGTGGATAAAGGTTGCGATAATTTACAGCCATCCCGGTAAAGGGCATTGGCTTTCAGGGCCAGTTTCCACGAAAGTTCGTAACATTCCTTGATTTCCTCTACCGTAGCCTCGTTGGGCAGGTTAATGGTTTTCGAAATAGCGCCCGATAAGAAAGGTTGAGCGGCGGCCATCATTTTGATATGTCCGCTGGCATGAATATATCGCTGGCCTTTGGCGCCACATTTATTGGCGCAATCAAAGATAGGATAATGTTTCTCTTTTAAATAAGGGGCGCCTTCTATGGTCATGGTGCCGCAGATATATTCATTGGCTTCGGCAATTTGTTGACGGCTGAAACCCAAGGCACGTAAGAGATTAAAATCCGGAGAATTGTACTGATCTGGTTTAAAGCCCAAACGTTTCAGGCAATCCTCGCCTAAGGTCCATTGGTTAAACACAAAACCAATTTCAAAGGCTGCTAATAAGGCCTTGTCTATTTTATCCAGTTCGGCCGGAGTAAAACCTTTGGCTGCCAAACTGTGGAAATTAATGTGCGGGGCTTTATTTAAGGTTGCCGAACCTTTGGCATATTTGACAATGGCTTCAATTTCATGTTCTTTATAACCCAGGTTATGCAAAGCGGATGGTACTCCCTGATTAATGATTTTGAAATAACCTCCACCAGCTAGTTTTTTAAATTTCACTAAGGCAAAATCGGGCTCAATACCGGTGGTATCACAATCCATTACCAAACCAATGGTTCCGGTTGGTGCAATAACGGTGGTTTGCGCATTGCGGTAGCCATATTTTTCGCCCAGTTCCAGTGCTTTATCCCAAGCATTGCAGGCCGCGGAAAGCAAGTAATCCGGACAGATTTTCTGATCAATTCCACAAGGATCAATTTCCAGGCCTTCATAAGCGCCCGTATTATAAGCGGCATAGCGGTGGTTGCGCATAACCCGCAGCATGTGCTCCTTGTTTTTAGCGTATTCCTTAAAAGGGCCCAGTTCTTTAGCCATCTCGGCCGAAGTAGCATAAGCTGTTCCGGTCATGATAGCGGTAATGGCGCCTGCTATGGCCCGGGCCTTCTCGCTATCGTACGGAATGCCGGCAACCATCAACATAGAGCCCAGGTTGGCATATCCCAAACCTAAAGTGCGGTAATCATAAGATAATTGGGCCACTTCTTTGGAAGGGAATTGAGCCATTAGTACCGATATTTCCAGCACAACAGTCCAAATGCGGCAGGCATGTTCAAAGCCCTTTACATCAAAAGCGAAGGTTTGAGGGTTGAAAAAATGGGCCAGGTTAATAGAGGCCAGGTTGCAAGCCGTATTATCCAGAAACATATATTCAGAACAAGGGTTGGAAGCGTTAATGCGTCCGCCCTCAGGGCAGGTATGCCATTCATTAATGGTTGTATCGTATTGTACTCCCGGATCAGCACAGGCCCAGGCGGCAAAAGCAATATCTTGCCAAAGTTTTTCGGCTGGAATAGATTTGACCACTTTGCCATTGGTGCGGGCAATCAGATCCCAGTTTTCCTCTTTATCTAAAGCTTTAAAGAAATTGTTGGGAATACGCACGGAGTTATTGGAGTTCTGGCCGGAAACGGTTCGGTAAGCTTCGCCTTCATAATCTGAAGAGTAACCGGCGGCAATTAAAGCGGCCACCTTTTTTTCTTCTTCTACTTTCCAGTTTACAAAGCTTTCAATTTCGGGATGATCCATATCCAGACAAACCATTTTGGCCGCCCGGCGGGTAGTACCGCCCGATTTGATGGCTCCGGCGGCCCGGTCGCCAATTTTAAGGAATGACATCAGACCGGAAGAATAACCTCCGCCCGAAAGTTTTTCACTCTCTCCGCGGATAGCGGAAAAGTTGGTCCCAACTCCGGAACCATATTTGAAAATGCGGGCTTCCCGGATCCACAAATCCATAATGCCGCCGTCATTTACCAAATCATCAGATACGGATAAAATGAAACAGGCATGCGGCTGCGGACGCTCATAAGCCGAAGTAGACTTTTCCAGTTTTTCGGTCAATGGATTTACAAAGTAGTGTCCTTGCGGTTTGCCGGTAATGCCATAAGAGCTATGCAGGCCGGTATTGAACCATTGCGGCGAATTGGGCGCTGCCAATTGCCCCATAATGGTATAAACCAGTTCATCATAAAAAATAGATGCGTCTTCTTTGCTGGTAAAATATCCATAGCGCTCGCCCCATTGTTTCCAGCAATCGGCCATGCGGTGGGCAACCTGTTTAATGCTGGTTTCAGAACCCTTGGTTCCATCAGCTTTGGGTACACCGGCTTTACGGAAATACTTTTGAGCTAAAATATCGGTGGCTACCTGGCTCCAACCAGAAGGCACTTCCACATCGTTCATTTCAAATACGGCATCTCCGGAAGGGTTACGGATAACCGAGGTGCGTTTATCGTAAGTAAACAAATCATATACGTTTACATTTGCTTTAGTGAAATAACGTTGGAAGCTCATGCCTTTGCTTCCTTTTACCGGATTGTGTGGAGACCTAGCCATTATTCTTATTTTGTTAGAATTGTTGTTTTGAAAAAAAAGAGGTTTTTAAATTTAACTGAATAAATTTCCAGAGTCAACCCGAGTTTTCCACAGAGCGGGTAGCTTTATTGCTACACCTGCATTTTTTAATATGAGAGCCTTTTAATGTTTGTGGAAAACTAAAAATATACCCTGTTTTTTTCTTTTTTTAAGTCGATTATGTTTAGACTGTATAATCAAATTTAGGATAAAAAGCGCTCTTTTTGGCATTTTTTGCGGTTTTTTACATCCTTGTGGCTTAAAAAATGAAGTTAAATATAAAGTCAGATTGAGGCGGAATCAAGTCTTTTTTCATGTGTTTTTGACATACAGGCAGTTTCAAAAAAGCAACCTTTTTAGTTGTTTCTACTGCTCCGTTTCAATTTTGTACAGGCCTTCCTGCTGAATTTTTTTTAGCACTAACTTTTAAAATTCCCTCTGTAATTTTATTGCTTTTATACTGAGAGTCCTGAAATAAATTTAGGGGATTTTGGCCTTAAATTCATCTGTACCTGTGTGAATTTTGCACTTTGCCCGCTAAGCACTCAATACTTATGTTTATAAACCCGATTGCAGCGGATACCGGCCCGTGGCTAAGGCCTGTGCCGTATGAGCGGAAAGCGGGGCTGTGCTAACCCAAGAGAAAAATCTGAGGTTTTCTAAAACATTATAAGGTTAGACATTAGTTAAAAGCTAAAAAGGTCTACAAAAAATAAACCCGCAGATCTTTTTCAGAATCTGCGGGTTTATTTTTTCTATTCAACCAACGTTACTTTAATCATATTGGTTTTTCCTTTTTTCTCAATCGGGATGGAGGCCGTATTGATCACCACATTTCCTGGTTCTATCAGCTTTTCAGCTTTGAGGATCTTATTTACCTCGCTGATGCTTATATCAGTACTCTCAAATTTATCGTAGAAAAATCCTCGTACACCCCAAATTAAGCTGAGGGTATTGAGCAGGTTACGGTTGCTGGTAAAGATAAATGTTCCGGCTTTGGGGCGGTGGCTGGATATCTCAAAGGCTGTATATCCGGAAGAGGTCATGGCAATAATGCCGGCTGCATTGATTTTGGCAGCCAAATAAACCGCTGAACTGCAAGTAGCATCGCTCATATAAGTTGGCGAGCTGATATCCAGCTGTTTAGGGATATAGTAGCTATACTGAGTTTCCTCCACATTGCGAACAATTTTTTGCATAGTTTCAATCACAATGACTGGAAATTCTCCTACCGAGGTTTCTCCGCTCAGCATCACGGCATCTGCGCCATCTAAAACGGAATTGGCCACATCGTTTACTTCGGCCCGGGTAGGACGAGCAGCAGTAATCATGCTTTCCAGCATTTGGGTAGCTACAATAACCGGTTTAGAAGCGGTGCAACATTTTTTGATGATCATTTTTTGCAGCATAGGCACCTGCTCCAATGGCATTTCTACTCCCAGGTCGCCACGGGCCACCATTACTCCATCGGTTACCTTGATAATTTCGTCGATATTTTCAATGGCTTCAGGTTTTTCGATTTTGGCAATTACGCGGGCTGATTTTTCGCTCCGGCCAATAATGCGTTTGAGCTCAATAATATCATCGGCAGAGCGTACAAATGATAGACCAATCCATTCTACATCGTTTTTTAAGGCAAACTCCAGGTTGGTCAAATCTTCTTCGGTTAAACTTGGAATAGAAACCTTGGTGTTTGGCAGGTTAACTCCTTTGCGGGAAGTAAGAATGCCGCCGTAGATCACTTCGCAAAGTACCGTATCCGTATTGTTGGTTTCCAGTACCCGCATCTGTATTTTTCCATCGTCTAACAGGATAATCTCTCCGACCCGTACGTCTTTGGGAAAACTTTGATACGTGATGTAAATCTGTTTCTCATCACCAATGCATTCTTTGGTAGTCATCTCAATTTTATTGCCATTGATCAGATTAATGCCGCCATCCTTTACTAAACCGATCCGAATTTTAGGACCTTGTAAATCAGCCAGAATGCCTATATTGGTTTTATATTTTTTGTTGATCTCGCGAATAATATCAATTACCTTTTGATGGTCTTCCTGACTGCCATGAGAAAAATTTAACCTGCATACATCTACACCGGCCTTAATCATACTCAATAAAACTTCTTTTTTAGAGGAGGCTGGCCCTAATGTGGCTACAATCTTAGTCCTGTTATGCACCGTTTTCATTTTCTTTATATTAATTATATCCTTTAAATCGTGTCTTTGGAGTGTAAAACCTACACCAAGTTTGGGCTAAAATATGAGATTTTCTTTAGATTTAAGTTTCTTTGGATCAAGTTCGGCGGCCACCAATACTTCTGGGATCCGGTTAATGCAGGCAATCATCTCTTTTAAGTCTGTTTTATCCAGATAGTTGCGTATCAGTATAAAAAAGTCGGTTTGTTTCATCTCGGGGATTAGAAAACCATCAGTTCCTTTATTAGATAAGAGAAAAAAATCAGTTTCGGTTTGGCTTTGCTGGTAATGGTAACAGCTAAAATACGTAGGTTCTTCTTCCTCCGAAAAACTTAGCTCCAGGTCCTCAATCCGCGAAAAGTCGATATTTAGCTCCTTGTTTAGTTTATAACAGAGCCGGTAATCTTTAAGTGGGGCCGTGATGGCCACCAACACAAAGTCCAGGTCGAGTTCAAATTTTAAGGTTGTTCGGTTCAATTCTATTCGCGGTTAATGTGCAAAGGTAAAACGCTTTGCTCAGTAAATTGTAATGATGTATGCAGCTAAAAACAAAAAGGTTTGAATATTGCCAGAATTTATTTTTCTTTGCACAGAATTATTTAATCATTAAAACTCAAAAACTATGTCTGATATCGCTTCAAGAGTAAAAGCAATTATCGTTGAAAAATTAGGTGTAGACGAAGCCGAAGTAACACCAGAGGCATCTTTCACAAATGATCTTGGTGCTGATTCATTAGACACCGTGGAATTAATCATGGAGTTTGAAAAGGAATTTAACGTAGCGATCCCTGATGACCAGGCTGAAACTATCGGCACAGTGGGTCAGGCTATTGCTTACTTAGAAAAAAACGTAAAGTAATTTACGCCCCTTAAATAATGGAGTTAAAAAGAGTTGTTGTAACTGGATTAGGTGCGCTTACTCCTATTGGTAATACTGTTCCCGAGTATTGGGACAGTTTAATCAATGGGGTAAGCGGCGCTGCTCCTATTACAAAGTATGACACGACAAACTTTAAGACCAAGTTTGCTTGTGAGGTAAAAAATTTCAATCCGGAAGATTTCATGGACCGGAAAGAAGCCCGCAAGGTAGATCCCTTTGTCCATTATGCCCTGGCCTCTACAGATGAAGCGGTTAAAGATGCCGGCTTGGATTTCGAGAAATTGGATACCAACCAGATCGGTGTGATTTGGGGATCTGGAATTGGCGGATTAAAAACATTTTTGGATGAGGTAACCAACTTTGCCAAAG
Source organism: Daejeonella sp. (assembly GCA_035631395.1). Classification (GTDB taxonomy): domain Bacteria; phylum Bacteroidota; class Bacteroidia; order Sphingobacteriales; family Sphingobacteriaceae; genus Daejeonella. The sequence goes on from DASQIU010000125.1 coordinate 18,522, forward strand.
GCGATGGTACCCCACGGTTTAACCCGTTTTTCATCCCTAAAATGATCCTGGACATTGCTCCCGGACACATTTCTATTAAATACGGTTTGCGGGGTCCAAACTTCTCAACCGTATCAGCCTGCGCATCCTCAACCAACGCATTAATTGATGCTTTCACTTATATCCGTTTGGGTAAAGCCAATATCATTGTTTCGGGTGGTTCTGAAGCGATCATTAATGAAGCCGGTATGGGTGGATTTAATGCCATGCACGCACTTTCAACCCGTAACGACGACCCTGCTACCGCTTCCCGTCCTTTTGATAAAGATCGTGATGGCTTTGTAGCCGGAGAAGGTGCCGGAACTATTATTTTGGAAGAACTGGAGCATGCAAAAGCCCGTGGCGCCAAAATATATGCTGAAATTGTTGGAGGAGGCATGAGTGCCGACGCCAATCATATTACAGCTCCGCATCCGGAAGGCCTGGGAGCTCGGTTGGTAATGACCAATGCGCTTAAAGACGCTAACATGACTACCGCTGATATTGATTATATCAACGTGCATGGAACATCTACCCCTTTGGGTGATATTAGCGAGACCAAAGCCATTGTAGATTTGTTTGGAGACGATGCCTACCGGTTGAATATTAGCTCTACTAAATCCATGACCGGACACCTGTTGGGTGCCGCTGGTGCAATAGAAGCTATAGCCGCTATTTTATCAGTTAAAAATGATATAGTACCTCCTACTATCAATCACTTTACTGATGATGAGGCTATCGACCCTAAATTAAATCTGACTTTTCATAAAGCACAGAAACGTGTGGTTCGGGCTGCCCAAAGCAATACCTTTGGTTTTGGCGGACACAACGCTTCGGTGATATTCAAAAAGTACGAAGAATAATCGCGATTTGACTCTCTCTGACAGATTGTTTTTTGGATTGATACAAACTAATAACAGTTTCGTATTGTCTTTCCTGTAAGTATTTTATGCCTGTCTCCATTCTGTACAAGCTGTATTTCTCGCCGCATCGCAAATACATCAAGGCTTTAAAAAACCTGTTGGGATTTGTGCCGGGAAATCTAAGTTTGTACAGAATGGCTTTTAGGCACCGTTCTGTAGCTGTAGTGCTAAAAGGCGGTTCTAAAAACAGTAATGAACGCCTGGAATTTTTGGGCGATGCCATTTTGGGCTCAGTAGTAGCCGAAGTACTCTTCAAAAAATATCCCTATAAAGAAGAAGGTTTCCTCACAGAAATGCGCTCCAAAATTGTGAGCCGTGCCAATCTGAATCAACTGGCCCGCAAACTGGGCTTGGATGAATTGATTGAGTTTGACAGCCGCATGGTTAATTTCCCCAATAAGCAAGGTTCTTTGTTAGGCGATGCCTTCGAAGCGCTGGTAGGTGCCGTTTTTCTGGACCGGGGGTATAATTTTACCCGTGAGTTTTTGATTAACCGGATCATTAAACCCCATGTGGATATTCATACCCTGGAGCTTACCGAAACCAATTTCAAGAGTAAATTGATTGAGTGGTGCCAGCATCACGGCAAGGACATCATTTTTGAGGTAGTTGCCAATGCCGAGGGAGAAAATGCTAAATTGTTTACCATCCAGGTAAATATTGATGGCGAAGTTTATGCCACCGGGCGTGATTATAATAAAAAGAACGCCGAAAAATTAGCCGCTGAAAAAGCCTGTGAGGCGCTGAGTATTTAAGATTAGCTCAAAATTTCGCAGAGATGTGCTCATAGAGGAATCTATCACAGAGCCGGAAAAATCAATATTTAAGTTTTTTGTCGCTTAAATCAGGTGCTTTGGGAAGTTTCGGCAAAACCTGCGCAGCGGGTCTTCCGGCAGCTTCAAAAGCAATCGCCGACTTCTTAATATAATTTACAAGATCATAATCCGACCACTGTTGTAATTGATCAAATGTTGGGCGGTATAGCAGTAGGAAATTTTGTAGGTCTTTCCCTTCATATAGTGTAAGGGGTTTTACCGTATACAAATTAAATCGCCGGTCAATTTCAGATTCTTGCAATTCTCTGGAATAGTAATTATTAAATCGCCTTGCCTGTCCGGGAGTTTTTCCAATCAGCTCATACAAAGCTGTAACTGGGCTGAAAATATAAGCAAGGGGCGGCGGTTTACCTCCATAAAAAGATCCTTTACTGCGGTACTGCTTTTTTATTTCATCTAGTTCTTGCTTCTTTGACTGTGCTGTAACGTTAACTTCAGCAAGTTGAATAGGTTTAGCCAACTGAATAATCAAATCCTGAAAAGAAGAAACCATAATGATTTGATCAGTATATCCTTCTTTGGATATTTTCAAGGTATCGCCTATAGTGGCTTGTATGGTAAACAGTCCCAGGCCGTCACTTTGCGAAACAAGCTGATATTTTGGATTGCTGATTTGAGCTTTTGAAATACGTGTTGACGAGCCTTTTTCAAAAACAACTCCACGCAGATCCTTACGTTGTGCATTTGCCCCGAATGAAAAACAAACTATTGTAAAAGCTAAAAGAACAAGTTTCATCAAAGAATAGTACTCGTGAAAAATTTTGACAAGTTAATGAAAGGATAACGTGGTAAATGCTAAAATATGTTAAATCAGAATATAGATAGCAATACTTATTCTTAAGCCTTTTGGCAATTAATCTTATCTTTGCCCGATGATAAAATCAATGACCGGTTATGGCTTGACCGTTAAGGATTTTGCCAAGGCAAAATATACCGTAGAGGTCAAATCATTAAACAGTAAGTTCCTGGAGCTTTCTTTAAAGCTGCCCAAAGCCTTTTCTGACAAGGAGTTTATGCTGCGCACCGAGCTAAGCAAGCAAATAGAGCGTGGTAAAGTAAATGTAAATATTACGGTAGAGTATCCTGAAACTGCCCTGAAAACCGCGGTAATTAACCAGGAGCTTTTGAAGGTTTATTATCAGCAGCTTAAAAGCGCCGCCGATCAGTTTGGCGATAATGGCAGTAATTTGTTGCAAATGGCGCTGAATTTTCCGGAGGTGGTTCAATATGAAAATGATGGAATAAGTGAGGATGAGTGGAAGCTGTTGCAGCAAACCATTGAAGAAGCGCTTAAAAATTTCCAAAAATTCAGATTGGATGAAGGAAATATCTTAAAACAAGATCTGGTTTTACGTATCAACAACATTTTAACCAGCATGAAGCTGGTGGAAGAGCAGGAGCCTAATCGCATCTCGGTGATCCGCGAGCGTTTGAACAATTACCTGGAAGAAGCCGTAGGTCGTGAGAATATTGATCAAAATCGCTTTGAGCAGGAATTGATTTTTTACATTGATAAACTGGATATTACCGAAGAAAAAATACGTTTGAAAAGTCATTGCGATTACTTTTTGGCTGCTTTGGAAGATAAGGATGCCAATGGTAAAAAGCTGGGTTTTATCTCGCAGGAAATTGGCCGCGAAATTAATACTATGGGTTCTAAGGCCAACGATGCCCGCATACAACAATTGGTTGTGGGTATGAAAGAAGAACTGGAAAAAATTAAAGAACAATTATTGAATGTTTTATAAAGTGGAAGGCAATCTATTCCCGTCCATTTTTCACTATACGCAATGCAAGAAGGCAAACTGATCATTTTTTCGGCTCCATCCGGGGCTGGTAAAACCACCATAGTTCATCATCTGTTAAAAAAGATCCCAACACTTTCATTCTCCATTTCGGCTACCACCCGCGAAAAACGGGGTGATGAAGTGCACGGGCTTGATTATTATTTCATTAGCAAAGAAGAGTTCTTGCACAAAATTGCGCATAAAGATTTTGTGGAGTTTGAAGAAGTATATTCCGGCACTTTTTATGGCACCCTGCGCTCTGAAATTGACCGGATCTGGGCCGAAGGAAAGCACGTTATCTTTGATATTGATGTAGAAGGCGGCTTGCATCTGAAAAAGAAATTCGGCGAGAAAGCTTTGGCAGTTTTTGTGCAGCCCCCTTCGCTGGAGGTTTTAGTAGAAAGACTTACCGGCCGCGGCACCGACAGTGAAGAAAAATTAGCCGAACGCATTAAAAAAGCAGATAAGGAATTGCAATATGCCAGTCGCTTTGATGTGATCCAGAAAAACTACGATTTGGACGTGGCTTGCGCTGAAGCCGAGGCATTGGTGAAGAATTTTTTAAATAACGAGTAATTGATATGAAAGTAGGTCTGTTTTTTGGTTCCTTTAATCCCATCCATACCGGCCACCTCATCATTGCCAATTATATGGCCAATTATACCCAGCTAGACCAGGTATGGTTGGTGGTATCGCCGCATAATCCCCTGAAAGAGAAAAAAGACCTCATCAATATTTACGATCGCCTGGAAATGGCCAAGCTGGCGGTTGAAAATGCCCAAAATATCCGCGTAAGCGATATTGAATTAAAACTTCCGCAACCTTCCTATACCATTGATACCCTTACTCATCTGCATGAAAAGTATCCGGAACATCATTTTAGCCTGATCATGGGGTCGGATAATCTGGTATCCTTAAAAAAATGGAAGAATTATGAGTTGATCTTACGTGATTATTCCATTCATGTGTATCCCCGGCCAGGGCATACTCCGGAGGAATTTCAACATCATCCATCGGTAACCATTACCGAAACTCCTTTAATGGAGCTGTCGGCCACGTTTATCCGTCAGTCTTTCCGCGAGGGGAAAAATGTTCAGTTTTTTGTTCCCGATGCGGTTTTGGACTTCATGTTGAATAAAAATCTGTATCGTTAGTCCTTTTTCGCAAAGCGGATAAATCTCCCTTTTATCAAAAGGAAGGATTAACTTTACCTCGTGAAGAACGAAAAAACAATTCTCAAATTAAAGCTTCCTACAGACCCCAAATGGGTTAAAAATGTGGTGGAAAGCAATATCGAAGAAATTCTGACCGATCATGCTTTTTGTGAGCAGAAAGCGGCCAGCAATGCCATAACGCTAATTGTTCAAAACCCCCAGCTTTCTGATCTGGTACAGGAAATGGCCATGCTGGTGCAGGAAGAAATGGACCATTTTAAGCGGGTTCATGATATTATCCTGCAACGCGGATATACCCTGGGCCGTGAGCGCAAAGACGATTATGTAAATGAGTTGATGCAGTTTATGATTAAGGGTGGCAGCAGGCAGCAACAACTGATTGATAGGCTGCTGTTATCGGCCATGATTGAAGCACGCAGTTGCGAACGTTTTAAGGTAATGTCTGAGCATATTGAGGATAAAGAGCTGGCCGATTTTTATTATGAATTGATGGTTAGTGAGGCCAATCATTATACCATGTTTATTAAACTGGCCCGTAAATATGCCGGAGAAATTGATGTGGAAAAGCGTTGGCAGGAATTTTTGGACTATGAGGCCCACGTAATACAGAATTACGGAAAGAAAGAAAATATCCACGGGTAAAATATTGTGTAGCAGGTTGTTCCTGAGTTTTGTAGATGCTTTTGTAACTTGAATCATCTTAAATTAAAAAGCATACCTATGGCAAACCTCATTAATTGGTTCGAGATTCCAGTATCAGATATGGAACGGGCAAAAAAATTTTACGAACCTGTATTAAACGCAAAAGTTCAGATTGATGAACAAATGGCTCCCGGCTTGAAAATGGGATTTTTACAAACCGAAGGAATGGATAGAAAGGATATTGGCGGAGCATTAGTGCAAGGCGAAGGTTATAAACCCGGCACCAACAATACGCTGATTTATCTGAATGCCAATGAATGCGGCGGGTGTACTGAATTTTTACAGCGTGTAGAAAAGGCTGGTGGAAAAGTGGATCACCCCAGCACTCAAATAACCCCGGAGATTGGCTACTTTGGCATTTTTACCGATAGCGAAGGAAACCGGCTGGCGGTACATAGTTCTAAAGGTTAATTATTAAAGCCATATAAAGGGTGTACTAGGACACCCTTTTTTACCCCCTTAAAAATTCATAGCCGGATGTTTTTGATGAAAATTACCGGCCTGTTGATACACTTCGGCGGCCTGTAATAGTTTACCTTCTCCAAACAAACGGCCGGTAAAACTGATGCTGGTTGGGCGTCCATCTTTATTAAAGCCATTGGGCAATACCACGCAAGGATGGCCGCTTAAATTGGTGGCCAATAAATTAGTTCCTGAGGAAGGAGCTATATATAAGTCAATTTCCTTCATCATTTCGTTTAATTTCTGAATCAAAATGCTGCGTGCCCGGTTAGCCTGGATATATTCTACCGCGGGAATAAAGCGGGAAGAACGGAATGTATTGGGCCAGGCTCTTTTATTTTGTTGCACCAACAGATCTTCGCGATTGCTGAGAATTAACTCCTCAAAAGAAGCTCCTGCTTCAGCCGAAAGCACGATCAACATATCGCCGTAAGGTAATTTGGGAAGTTCCATAGGAACCAGTTCTGCGCCCAGTTGCCGCAATTTAACCAGACTGAGGCTATCGTTTTGTTGATTGGCGTATTTTCGATCAAAGTCGGCTTTTAAATAACCAATGCGCACTCCTTTTAAGCTTTTTCCGGGAGTAGTATAATTAAAAGGTGCTTCTATAACGCTTAGATCTTGTCCGTCGGCTCCATGTATGGCATTGAACACAATGGCGCAATCTTCTACGCTGCGGGCCATAGGACCCAGTTTATCCATGCTCCAACTTAAAGCCATGGCGCCATGCTTACTTACACGGCCAAAAGTGGGTCTTAAACCGGTGACGCCGCATTCAGTTGAAGGAGATACAATAGAACCCAGGGTTTCAGAGCCAATGGCAAAAGGCAAACAACCCGCCGACACCGCCGAGGCCGATCCGGCTGAAGATCCACTGGAACCGCGTTTTATATCCCAGGGATTTTTGGTTTTTCCGCCAAACCAAACATCGCCCATGGCTAATTCGCCCAAAGTTAATTTAGCTATTAAAACGGCTCCCTGGTTTTCCAAGCGGCTAATGACGGTAGCATCCTGGTCTATCATCTGGTTTTGGTAGGCCACTGAACCCCAGGTGGTTTTATAACCTTTGGCCGCCAATAGATCTTTGGCCCCAAAAGGGATACCGTGCAATAAACCCCGGTATTTTCCAGCTTTAATTTCAGCGTCGACTTTAGCCGCTTGGGCCATTGCCCGCTCTTCGGTAAGGCTGACCACATTTAACAATACCGGATTGTGTTTTTTTAGCCGATCAATAAAAAACCGGGTAAGTTCTACCGAACTGATCTTTTTACTTTGGATGAGCTGGGCCAGCTCCCGGATGCTGTAAAAAGCCAATTCATCGCGGTTGGCCGGTAACTGCACATTTGCTAAAGGCGCCGATTTGAAAGAATTGCTTTTATCCGGAAACTGATATCCTACCGGGATAGGGTTAAAAGTTAAAGCCGGCGCCACCTGATTTGGAATGTTCAGTTTGCGTAGTTCGGCATAACTTTTTCGCTGGTCGTTCAGTGTATTTAGCATCGAGTCGGCCTTGGCATCGCTAAAATTCAGTCCGATGATTTTTTGCGCCTGTTTAACTATGGCTAATGTGATTTTTTCTTCTTCTACCTGTTTGGTTATGAAGCCCCCCAGGGCAAAACTGAATGTACAGGCTGATGCGATAATGATATTTTTGCTAGTTAAAAACTTCATGGTTTTTGGCTGGTTATAGGCAATAAACTTAACGAAAGAAACTGTAAATTCAACCCTTTGTATTTTTGATTTATGATGAAGAGATTTTTTGCCGGTATTACCTTTCTTTTTGCATTCCATTCTGGATTTTCTCAAACCGTAAAAACTGATGTGGTGGTAGTTGGTAGTCAGGCTTCCGCTGTTGCAGCCGGAATACAGGCCGCCCGTTCAGGAGTAAAAACCCTGTTGATTAGTGAATCGGCTACGCTTTCGCCAGAATTAACAAGCGCAGACCTCCAGGCCCTGGAAAAAGTCAGAGACCATTTCGCGGTAAAAAAGCTGAAGAACAAAGTCCAAAAAGACTCCCTGTTTAACCAGGCTATCAATCCGGAACAATCGGCGGTTTTAATCAAAAGTATTACCGATACGGTGAAAAATTTAACGCTGATGCTTAACGCCGGTGTGGAGAAAATTAGTAAGGATGGTAAGGGTTGGGAGCTTAGATTAAAAAATGGCCGCACAGTTAAAACCAATGTGGTTATAGATGCTAATGAAGGTAAACTGCAGGCTTTATTAAAACCTGCTCCCAAAACGCAGAGTGATAACCAGTCTGAAATAACCGGCGATCCGTATGCAAGCAAGTTATTTAGAACCAGTGTAGCTGGTATTACTTATGGGGAGTCATCGGGCCAAAGCTCGGATATTCTTCCCTTAAAAAGCCTTTTACCTCCGGAAGTTGATAATTTTCTAATTACCCCTACTTCTTCTCATCAAAATGCGATGGCCGTGGGGCAGGCCGCCGGAGCCTCGGCTGCTTTTTGCGCTTTTTTCAAAAAAACTACTCAGGAGTTGAACGTTAGGGTTATACAAGGAGAGTTGCTTGGCTTTGATGCATGGCTAGTTCCATTTGCCGATATCAGCTTTAATGACCGTCATGCACTGGCCATACAGCGCATTGGCCTAACCGGATTGCTAAAAGCTAAAATTCAAGGGAATGTGATGAATTTTGATACCCTGGCTACCATATCTTCAGAAGAACTGCGCTTGCCCATGAAGGAGTTTTATTCACGAAGCCAGATTTGGTTTGCTGATCATCAACGGGAAAGCCTGAGCGTTGAAGACGCCATAAACCTGATTATGTTTACCGCAACCCGGGGCGAAGAACTACGTCGTGAAGTTGAGAAAGGATGGAAAATCAGTTTGGGACTAAATACCAATTATGACCCAAAGCGGCCTATAAACCGGCGGGAGTTTGCTGTTCTGTTGGATACCTATTTGCAACCTTTTAATACCCGCGTTTCAATGAACGGATTCTTAATGAATTGATTGTCTGTTGTCTATCTTTCTTAGTTTTTAAAACCTTTTCCAAACCTCCCGGGTTTTTAAAACTGGGAGGTTTTATTTTTATTAAAAAATAGAAATTATGGACTTGATTGAAACCTTAAAAAGCCAGATAAGCAGTAATGCTGTCGGCTTAATCAGTCAGAAAACTGGCGAGAGTGAGGAGAAAACAAAAGCTGGGCTTTTTGCCGCTGTGCCCTCGGTATTAGCCGGTATCATGAAAAATGGTTCAAGTGCCGGTACGGGCTTTTGGGGAAATCTGTTATCTGGTTTTGCTGGCAGGGGATCTTCGGTAGAAAATCCGGAAGCAGTTTTGCAGGATCCAGACCCTATAACAAAGGGAAAATCCATGCTAACTAATTTGTTTGGCAATGATACCAATTCGGTAGTTGGCGCTATTTCTAATTCCAGTGGAATCAGTGTTGAAAAATCATCCGGATTACTGGCTATGGCCACGCCGCTGGTTATGGGTCATTTAAGCAACATCATGAGCCGGCAAGGTTGGAGTTTTCCAGATCTTTTAAGAAATCTTTTTGAAAATAAATCCGCTATCATATC
>DASQIU010000126.1:0-11157 GCA_035631395.1 Daejeonella sp.
CGGTATTATAAAAAAATCCCCGCTGGTTTATTTCCGGCGGGGATTTTTTATTTATGGGATGCTATCTCTTAGTTTAATTTATAGGGAGCTATCAGATAAAATTCGGGGATATTTACCTGAAATTTATCTTCGTCTACCATACGTTTCATTTCATAATAACCTTTCATATTGCCCATATCGGTTTTCAGGTTGCATCCAGAAACGTATTCGTGGTTTTCTCCAGGTTCAATAACGGGTTGCTGACCTACTACGCCTTCGCCCTCTACCTCGCGGTGAGTGCCATTGGAATCAAAAATCAGCCAATGGCGGTTTAGTAATTGAACACTGTATTCGGTCAGGTTTTCAATGTTCACTTTGTAGGCAAACATAAAATGTTCGTTGGCCGGGTTTGAATATTCAGGTTGGTAAATTGTTTCTACCGATACTTTTACACCTTCAGTAATCTCAGTTACCATAACTTTTTTTATTCAATTTAATAATATACTTATCAACTGCCAAACCTATGCCAAAATTGTTTCGAACTCTTCTTTAATATCATCTAAAACAGAGTGTATCTCCTGAATGTTTTCCAGACTTACTAATTTCATCCGGTACTCTTTAAAATGCGGGATACCTTTAAAATAGTTGGCGTAGTGTCTTCTCATTTCAAAAACGCCGGTTTTCTCGCCCTTCCAGATAATGGATTTATCTAAATGCGTGCGGCAAACTTCTACTCTTTCTTCAAGGCTGGGTCCTGGCAAAATTTCTCCGGTTTTAAAGAAATGCTTGATCTCTCTAAATATCCAGGGATAACCAATAGCTGCCCGGCCAATCATGATACCATCCACCTCGTATTCCAGGCGCCAGTTGGCGGCTTTTTCTACGCTATCTACGTCTCCGTTTCCAAAAATGGGGATATTGATCCGGGGGTTGCGTTTAATTTCTTTGATCAGTCTCCAGTCGGCGCTGCCTTTATACATTTGCGACCGGGTACGGCCGTGAATGCTTAAAGCCTGGATACCGATATCTTGCAGGCGCTCGGCTACTTCGTACACGTTTTTGGTATTATCATCCCAACCTAAACGGGTTTTTACCGTTACGGGCAAATGGGTGGCATCTACCACGGCCTTGGTCATTTTCACCATTTTATCAATATCCTGCAAAAGACTGGCTCCGGCACCCCGACAAGCCACATTTTTTACCGGACAACCATAATTGATATCGATCAGATCTGGATTTACCTTTGTGGCAATGCGGGCGGCTTCCTGCATGGTTTCTATATCGCTGCCAAAAATCTGGATGCCAATAGGACGTTCATATTCAAAAATATCCAGTTTTTGACGGCTTTTGGCTGCATCGCGTATCAATCCCTCTGAAGAGATGAATTCAGTGTACATCATATCCACCCCATTTTGTTTACACACAAAACGGAAAGGCGGATCGCTTACATCTTCCATAGGCGCCAGCAACAGCGGGAACTCACCTAAATCTATATTTCCTATCTTTACCGACATTAATTATCTTCAACGCAATTATTTTCCCAGAGGTTTCTCCGGGTTCGCAAAATTACAAATAATTATAAAGCATGTCTGTAAACGCGTCAACTGAGCGTCATCCTTTTGCTTCATTACTTCTGTTGCTCTTGCTTGTTTTTAGCGGAGCCATTGTATTTACTTTTTTGGGAGCGCTGCTTGGTGCCCTCATTTACGGAACTTCAGACTTATTTGAATTTTTGGCGGGTAATTATAAAGCCAATATTGCTTTAACTAAACTATTACAAATTGCTTCAAGCACAGGCATGTTTGTGGTACCAGCTTTGGTTTTTGCCCGTTTGGAAAACAAAAATTGGAGGGATTATTTACAGCTGAACAGGGTATCGGGAATTTTACTGCTATTTACTGTTTTGCTGATGTTTGGATCTACTCCCCTGCTTGAACTTTCTGTAGAACTGAACAAAGGCATGAAACTGCCTTCTTTTTTGCAGAATCTGGAAATCTGGATGCAAAATAAGGAAGCGCAAATGGCTGACTTGACGCGGCAATTATTAATTATGAAAAGCCTGCCGGTGCTGCTGGTAAACCTGTTGATGCTGGCCGTTTTACCGGCTTTTGGCGAGGAATTTATTTTCAGAGGATGTTTGCAGCGGATTTTTACCCGTTTAACTCATAATTACCATCTGGCTGTTTGGATAAGCGCCATTATATTTAGCGCTATTCATGTTCAGTTTTACGGATTTTTTCCGCGGATGCTGCTGGGAGCTCTTTTTGGTTATTTATTGGTTTGGAGTAAAAGTTTATGGTTGCCCATTTTGGCCCATTTTGTCAATAATGCTACCGCTGTAATTACGGCTTATGTATATCAGCAAAAAGGATTACCACTTGAAAAATTGGAACAAACGGAACCTACTCCCTGGCCATTATATCTGTTCAGTGCTTTTTTTACGATTTTGCTGCTGGTGTATATTTACCGTTTAGGGCGAAAACAACATTTTATAGAAGAAAATACCAATGGAACCAAACTGGGTTAAAGTTTATACTTCGCCTGATTTTTTCAAATCAGAAATAGTGCGTCAGGTTTTGATAGATCATGAAATACAAGCCGTATTGCTCAATAAGCAATTATCGGCTTATAATATTGGCGAAGTGGAGGTTTATGTTCATCAAAATCATTTTGATGAAGCCATAGAGCTGATTTTAAAAAATGAGCTTTAACCCGAATCCGTAATTAAATAAGAATATACCCCAATTAATTTAAATGAAGACACGAGCTATAACCGGATTTTTCTTTGTTGCTGTGATGCTGGCCTCCGTTTTATTCGGTGAATATGCTTTTACCCTGTTTTTTTTGCTCCTGAGCGTATTATGTGCGCTTGAGTTTTACGGCCTGGTAAGCACTGATACCGTGAAACCTCAAAAAATAACCGGCTTAGCTTTATTGATCAGCATTTATTTGCCTTTAAGTCTGTTTTTTTTGAAAGATGAACCTTTAAAATACCTGTTTGCCTGCATTCCCCTTTCTTTTTTGATCATGGTAACCGAATTATTCCGCAAGCAGGAAAATCCGTTTCATAACATTGCCTATACCTTTCTGGGCGTGTTGTTTGCCGGTATTCCTTTTTGTTTTTTTTATGCGATGTCTTTTTCCGGAGGATCTTATTCCAGTCATTTTCCGCTTGGATTTTTGATCTTACTTTGGTCTAGCGATACCGGCGCTTATCTGTTTGGAATCAGCATGGGTAAGCACAAATTATTTGAAAGACATTCGCCTAAAAAAACCTGGGAAGGCTTAATGGGCGGTTTCATTTGCAGCGCTATTGCAGCCACTATTTTAAGCCACTATTTTCAGGAACTGGCCCTTTTGCATTGGCTGGTTATTTCTCTGATCATTGTGATTGCCGGCACCCTGGGCGATTTAACCGAATCGATGCTGAAACGCAGCCTGGGCGCTAAAGATTCCGGAAGTTTATTGCCCGGTCATGGTGGTTTGTTAGACCGTTTTGATGGTTTGTTATTGGCCGCACCATTGGTTTTTGTTTATCTTCAACTTGTTGGCCTATTTTAAACCGATAAGTTGATTAATTAAATGAGGTCTATGCCATTTGGAATGGTTTTTATGGCCTAATTGTTAAAATATCTATTTATTTTATGGAAAATCCTTTGAACACCCCTCCTGACAATATGAAGCCTGAGCCTGTAAAAAAAGATAGATCCTTGCTTTACATGGGCATTATTTTGGGAGTCGTGGTGCTGATATTGGGCTATCTGACCTTCTTTGTGGAAGATGTGAGCCATATCTTTTCTAAGAAAAAAGAAGTTGTACCTACAGTAGTAAAACACAAATCAGATTTGCTGGAAAAAAGCAAAAATATGAGCGATGAGGAAGTAAAACGCTCCTTGATCAAATTTATTGAGGCTTTTTATTACGATCAGCAGAAAGGCTATTTTGATCCGCCCAGCTATTTTGCCGACATCACCCAAACCTATTACAATTACCATAACCTAACTTATGAGCGTTTAAAAGAGTTCCATTCGATGCGCTTAAAAGACATGCATAATCTATCTCAGAACTGGATAGTTTCTTCACTGGATTATAAACGGGAAGATTCCGGTTTGCAGGCTACATACTGGACCCGAATCAGTTATTTCAGGCCTTCGCGGAACAAACAGGAATCGGCAGATGTGAAAATGGAAATGCTGATTGATGGGAACGGTAAAATTACTTCCTTACGGGAGATGGAAATCAAAAATCAAACCTCGTTTGATGTAGTTGCAGAACCGGATACCAGCGAAGCCCCGGAAACCGTACATCCTAATCTGGAGCCTGCTGTCAATCCACCTACTGCGGCTGTGCCCGAAGCCCGTTATGAAGGAAAGCTTTTTGATCTGGGTTCGGTAGATACTGCTCCTGAGTTTACCGGCGGACAAGCAGCTTTAGGAAAATTTGTCGCCCAGAATTTGAAATATCCGATTGCTGCCCGCGAAAACAATGTTCAGGGCAGGGTTTACATCAGCTTTGTAGTAGAAAAGAATGGTTCACTGAGCGATTTGAAAGTGATCAAAGGCATTGGTTCCGGTTGCGATGATGAAGCTTTACGGGTCATCAAAAACAGTCCGGCCTGGAAACCCGGATTAGTGGATGGAAAACCCGTACGTACCGCTTATGTTCTGCCTATTTCCTTTAAATTGGCTAATTAAGCACCTCAGGCTGGCCAATTTCCTGTAAAATATCAATGGCCTGTTCTAAAGAACCTACATGTTCAATGGCCAAACGGAGGGTGCTTTTTACTTCTCTTAAATTGCAAATTCGCGGGTGTTCCTGCACATATTGAAGTACGCGGCCAAACTGTTCCGTTTCAAAATAAGCCGATTGCTGATTGCTAATGAAATATCCTTTCAAGGTATTTTTCTTCAAAGAAATTTTCTCAAAGCCAATATTTTTACCCAGCCATTGCAGGCGCCAGGTATTTAATAATTCCTTTACGGAAGGAGGAACCGGCCCAAAGCGATCTTCTAATTGTTTTTCAAAAGCAACCAATTGTATTTCATCCTCAATTTTAGAAAGCTCGGTATACAAATTATAGCGTTCGGCTACATTGGTTACATATTCATTCGGAATTAAAACTTCTAAATCCGTATCTATTTGGGTAAAGGAAATATAAGGACGCGGTTTTTCATCGTTGAACAACTCTTTAAACTCATCGTCTTTTAATTCCTGAATGGCTTCGTCCAGGATTTTATGATACATATCAAAGCCAATTTCGGCTATAAAACCGCTTTGTTCGGCTCCTAAAAGGTTTCCGCTGCCGCGGATATCCAGATCTCGCATGGCCACGTTAAAACCGCTGCCCAGCTCAGAAAATTCTTCAATGGCACTCAGCCGTTTGCGGGCTTCGCTGGTTAAGGTAGATAAAGGGGGACTCAGCAAATAACAGAACGCTTTTTTATTGGATCGGCCCACACGGCCCCGCATTTGGTGCAGATCACTTAAACCAAACATATGAGCGTGATTGATCAGAATGGTGTTGGCATTGGCAATATCCAATCCGGCTTCAATAATGGTAGTGGCTACCAAAACATCATAATCGTTGCTTACAAATTTCAGCATCACATCTTCCAGGGCATCGCCTTCCAGTTGTCCGTGGGCAATACCTATTCGGGCTTTTGGAACCAGTTTTTGGATCAAACCGCCCAGTTGCATTAAATCTTGCACTCGATTATGGATAAAGAAAACCTGACCTCCGCGATCAATTTCAAACTCTACGGCTTCTTTGATCAGTTTTTCGTTAAACACATGCAATTCGGTAACTACCGGCTGGCGGTTGGGTGGTGGTGTACTGATAATGCTTAAATCGCGGGCGCCCATCAAGGAAAAATGCAGGGTACGCGGAATGGGGGTTGCCGTTAGAGTCAGCGTATCTACATTTACCCGAAATTGTTTAAGCTTCTCTTTAACGCTTACGCCAAATTTTTGCTCCTCATCGATGATCAGCAAGCCCAGATCTTTAAATTTTACGTCCTTGCTTACAATTCGGTGGGTACCAATAATGATATCTACTTTGCCTTCGGCTAATTTTTGCAGGGATTCTTTGATCTGCTTGCTGGATTTAAAGCGGTTGATATAATCAATATTGCAAGGGAATCCGGCTAAACGCGAAGAGAAAGTTTTAAAGTGCTGCAGGGCCAAAATGGTGGTAGGCACCAGAATAGCCACTTGTTTACTATCGGCTACAGCTTTAAAAGCGGCCCGTATGGCAATTTCGGTTTTGCCAAAACCCACATCTCCGCAAATCAGGCGGTCCATGGGATGCGGGGCTTCCATATCTTTTTTTACATCGGCGGTAGCCTTTACCTGGTCTGGAGTATCTTCATAAATAAAAGAAGCTTCCAGCTCGGTTTGCAAATAGGTATCCGGATAAAAAGCATTGCCGGTTTGCGATTTGCGTTTAGCATATAACTTGATCAGATCGCGGGCAATATCCTTAACTTTTTTTTTGGTGGTTTTTTTCAGCTTCTCCCAGGCATCGGTTCCCAGTTTGTTCATTTTTGGAACGCTACCTTCTTTGCCCGAATATTTGGCAATACGGTTCAGAGAGTTGATATTCACGTACAGCAGGTCATTATCGGCATAAACCAGGCGGATCATTTCCTGCGATTTGCCATTCACTTCCACTTTTTCCAGACCGGCGTATTTTCCAATACCGTGATCGATGTGGGTGATATAATCGCCGGGTTTTAATTCCCGCAGTTCTTTCAAAGTAATGGCCTGCGAGCGCACATAGCCTTTTTTTAATTTGTATTTGTAATAGCGATCAAAGATCTGATGATCGGTATAACAGGCCAGTTTTTGGCCAAAATCTACAAATCCTTCCCGTAAGGATAAATGGATGGGCGTAAACTTGACCGTTTTGTCTATATCTTCAAAAATGCTGTACAGCCGTTCTACCTGTTTGCTGGAATCGGTAAAAATGAAGTTCTGGATATCCTGTTCTTCATTTTGTTTGATATTATGGATCAGCAGGTTAAAATCCTTGTTAAATGAAGGCTGAGGCCTGATATCAAAATTGATAGTTTCGGTAGGCTGATAAAAAAACTGCTTGCCAAATTCCAGGATGGCAAAATCATGTAATTGATCGGCCAGTAATTTCTCATCAATGAAACTAAATTTAGGGTCCAGCCACTGTGGGTTTTGTGCTTTATCTTCCTTACTTAGGGCTTTCCAGAATTCGGTTGCTTTTTTATAACCATCGCGGATGATATCCAGTGTAAACTGAACGTCTTTAAACCAGACAACGGTATCTTTATCCATATATTCCAGCAGGGAAATATTATGGTCGGTTAAAAATTTAGACTGGACATTGGGCACAATGGTGATACTTTTCACCTGTTCTACCGAAAGCTGATCCTCAATTTCGAAAGTGCGGATGCTTTCTATAAAATCACCAAAAAACTCAACCCGGTAAGGCAGATTATGCGAGAATGAAAATATATCTACTATGCCTCCGCGGATGGAATATTGTCCGGGTTCATACACAAAATCAACCCGTTCAAAATCATATTCGCTTAAAAATTCATTGATAAAATCGATGCTGAGCTTATTTCCGGTGGCAATTTCCAGGGTGTTTTTTTCTAAAGCCTCGCGGTCGATCACTTTTTCGGCCAAAGCTTCCGGATAAGTGACTACCAGATGTCCAAATTCTGAGGAATGGTTTAGCTCATTCAATACCTCGGCCCTTTGCAGCACATTGCTGCTATCTACCAGGGTAAATTCAAAAGGTTTGCGATAGGAAGAAGGGAATAACAAGATCTCCTTATCCATTAAATTTTCCAGGTCGCTAAGAAAAAAGGCGGCCTCTTCCCTATCGGGCAATACAAAAAGCATATGCCTGGGCTGCAGAAAATATAAAGCTACGGCCAGCACCGCATCGCTGGAACCGATGAGTCCTTTAAGATGTACCCGCGGATTTTTACCTGAATTAATGATTCTGGCCAGGCTGTTGGCCCGGGTATCTGTTTTGTATAAATCTAATATATCCCGAATGTTCACGCGGCTAAATTTCTTTGCAAATATACATTAACCGTTAGAAATGAAGTTTTGAAAAACCGGAAACTGAATTTAAAACGTTGGGGGACCGCTTTTTGTATCATCAAGCCCAAAATTTAAGAGAAATTGCGCCTGAAACACTGGAGCAAGTTCTTTGTTAATAAGCAGCAGATTATTCAGGTTTTATTTAGACAGAAAAATATGGGACATGCAGCAAGATATGGTATCATGATTGGTGTTGTCAGCGGAATTTGGATTGCGATAATGCACATTGCCGGCGTTTATTCGCAAGAAGGGGTGGCCGCCGGTAAATATGCCTGGTTTGAATACCTATCCTTGCTTATTCCATTTACAGGGCTTTTTTTGGGGATTAAAGATTTCCGGGATCATGTGAATGGAGGTAAGATGGAGTTTTTTGAAGGCCTGTTTGAAGGGTTTAAAATTATTGTGTTTGGTGCTGTAATCGCTGCTTTTTTTGCCGCCGTTTATGTTCAGTATTCTCCGGCGGTTTTGAACACCGATTATATGGGCCGTATTGGCGTAGCCGGTTTGATGGGCATTTTATTCAATTTAGCTATTTCTTTATCTCTGATGAATAAGCATAAGCATCTTTAAAGGACGGTTGAAAATTAGTATTTTCACCAGATGCAAGGCAGCGCAGGCAAAATCTTTATTTTTATAGGGCTAATTTTTGTGGTTATTGGTTTGATTATCTGGTTCTTGCCTAACCGCTTTAATTGGATTGGACATTTGCCCGGTGATATCCGGATAGAACGGGAGAATTTCCGCCTCTACATGCCTTTTGGAACCATGATTTTATTAAGTTTAATCATCTCGCTTATTTTACGTATTTGGCGATATTTTCAGTAATGATTTAACTTTGTGCATGAAAATTAATCAGCTTACTACCTTTTTAGAATCCATTGCTCCTTTATCTTACCAGGAAGATTATGATAATTCAGGCCTGATCGTGGGTCGCCTGGATCAGGAAATCACAGGCGTCATCATTTCTTTAGATTGTACTGAGGAGGTTGTTGATGAGGCCCTTGAAAAAGGCTGTAACCTGATCATTTCCCATCATCCTATTGTTTTTAGGGGGATGAAAAAGTTTAACGGAAAAACCTATGTAGAGCGGGTGGTGATGAAGGCCATTAAACACGATATTGCTCTCTATGCCATTCATACCAACTTTGATAATGTATTGCAGGGCGTTAATGCCAAAATTTGCCAGGTTTTAGGGATTAAAAATCCTTCTATTTTATCAGCAAAATCTAATTTGCTGAAGAAACTGGTAACTTTTTGCCCGATGGCCCAGGCCGATGAAGTTCGGAATGCAATTTTTGCCGTTGGCGCCGGTCATATTGGCAATTACTCGGAGTGTAGTTTCAATACTGCGGGAACCGGTACCTTTTTACCCGGCCCAAATACCAATGCTTTTGTAGGCGAAAAGGGAAAGCAGCACCAGGAATCAGAGATCCGGATGGAGATGATATATCCGGCGCAGCTTGAAAAACAAATCCTGGTCGCTTTACATACCTCGCACCCTTACGAAGAAGTGGCTTATGACATTTATCCTTTGGATAATAAATACCAGGAAGTTGGCTCGGGCATGATTGGCACTTTAGAGCATGAAATGGACGAAATGGACTTTTTAGGCCTGTTGAAACAAAATTTGAACGCCAAGGTAGTGAGGCATACGGCTTTACGCAATAAAAAAGTGAAGCGGGTAGCGGTTTGTGGTGGAGCCGGCAGTTTTCTGTTACCACAGGCTATACAAGCAGGTGCCGATGTGTTTGTAACGGCCGATTATAAGTACCATGAGTTTTTTGATGCCGACCAAAAAATATTGATCGCGGATGTGGGACATTTTGAAAGTGAGCAGTTTACGCAGCAACTTTTGTTGGAATTAATTACGGAAAAATTTCCTAACTTTGCACTCCATTTAACAGTACAAAATACGAACCCCATAAATTATTTCATTTGATGGAACAAACCGTAGAACAGAAATTAAAGGCTTTATACCAGCTTCAAACCATTCATACTAAGATTGACAAGCTTCGCCAGGTACGTGGGGAACTTCCTATGGAAGTATCGGATTTGGAAGATGAAGTAGCCGGTTTAGAAACTCGTATCCAAAAAATCAAAAATGATTTAGACGAACTCGAGGATTCTATTGTAACCCGCAAAAACATGATCAAAGAAGCTCAGGCAGCGATCAAAAAATACGAAGCCCAGCTTAATGATGTTAAAAACAATCGTGAGTTTGACGCCATTTCAAAAGAAATCGAAATTCAGGGGTTAGATATACAGGTTTCTGAGAAAAAGATCAAAGAATTTGGTTTTGAAATAACCAGCAAAACAGAAGGTTACGAGAAAGCCTTAGTGAATTTGGAAGAGCGTAAGAAGGATTTGGAGCTTAAGAAAGCAGAATTAGATACCATTACCTCTGAAACTGAGAAAGACGAAGCAGTATTGATCAAACAAGCAGAAGATGCCGAAAAACATACCGACGAGCGTTTGCTGACCGCTTATCAGCGTTTGCGCAAAAACTCTAAAAATGGGTTAGCGGTAGTTACCATCCAGCGTGATTCCTGCTCTGGTTGCTTTAACCAGATTCCACCTCAACGTCAGTTGGATATTCGTCAGCGTAAAAAGATCATCGTTTGTGAGCATTGCGGACGTATTTTGGTTGACGAAGGTTTTGCCCTGGAAGCACAAGGGATATAACTGAATAATTGCCCAAAAGCATATATTGAGGCTGCCTAAAAGGCAGCCTTTTTTTGTTTGTTAGCTATGTGAAGATTAATTAGATAAACAGGTCCTTTTTATGGCCAGCTGTTTTATCCCTTCGGGTTTTTCTGCAAGATGAGCACAAAAATAATCAGGGAAAGATCAGCGAAAATCAGTGAGATCAGCGGGCTCCATTTTCGCCCGCAGATTACACAGATGAGCGCAGAAAAAGGAGCAGATTGTTTATTATCTAAAGCAAATGACCTACATAACTGGAAACAGAGATTTTCTGCATGCACAAAAAATACATAGAAAAATAATCAGCGAAAATCAGTGAGATCAGCGGGCTCCATTTTCGCCCGCAGATTACACAGATGAGCGCAGAAAAAGGAGCAGATTGTATATAAT
>DASQIU010000127.1:0-2991 GCA_035631395.1 Daejeonella sp.
TGAAAAAAGGGTCACTTTTCCTCCCACTACCGGTTTTCCATTGTTGGCCAACACCCGGCCACTGATATGCATGTTATTTTCGGGTGGAAAGAGTAATGGATGAAAAGATCCTGCCATAATATTCTTCCAGGTAAATCGGCGCCAGCCCTGACTTAACATTAGAATATCTAATTGCCGGATGGTATTTTCGTTGATGTTGCTGAAATAATAATTAGGTTGCTCAATAAACCCTTGGAGATCTGAAGTAAGCAAAAGATTTGAAAAAATGGTGGTTTCATCGGCTTCATTAAATGGAACTTTGCTCTCATCAATTACAGACAAAGAAAAACTACCTACCTCTGGCTTGCCTGTTAAATCTTTGGCATTCAGGCTAAGTTTTACTTTTTCCCGTTTTCTGAAATCTGTTTTTTCAGAGTTCATGTTTAAGCTCAGGGAATCCGGATGCTGGATAAAAACCAGGCGTTCTGCCACCGGTTCTTCATCGGGAGAGAAAAGCGTGAGTTGTAAAATCCCGGTAGGAAAACGGTTTTTTGGAATTTTTGCATTTAAGGAAGGCATATCCATTTTTACTTTGGATATATATTTTACTACCCCATTAGACTGGGCCATCAGGGTTACTTCTTTACCAGCGGTAAGTGCCGGGCTTGCTGCAATTCTAATTAAAAGGTCATTTGGATCCAGGTTACTGGCAGAAAGTACATAACCTTGCAATAAAGTTCTAGGCAAGTCATAGGTTTTTTCGGATCCGTCTTCAAAACGTATATGCGCCGTATATTTTTCTCCGGCCTCCGGCATTAAGGCAAAATAGCCCATGCCGGCATGTTCTGATTGGAAATCAACAAGTTTGTTATTTTTGCTGTCTGTCAGGAATCCGGTTACCTTCACCCCCAAGCCATCGGCGCCCAAAGCTTTAAAGGCTACTTTAGAACGGATTCCTTGCACCAGATCGCCACTTTCCGGAAAAAACTGCACATCCACATCGTTGGAAGTGGCTTTAACCGGGATGGTTTTGGATACCACCTTAGTGTTGTCCAGCTTAATGCTTGTAAAAATTTTACCTGATTTTAGGATAAAAGGCTGGTTGTTGATAAATGTAACCTGCAAAATTCCTTTGTCATTGGTTGTGCCCTTGCCCTTGGCGATATTTCTAAAGTCTAACTGGATATTGTAATTGACTTCTTTGTTGGCCAGGGGTTTTCCTTCCAGATCGGTGTAGCGGATATCGGCCTGTACCTTTTGGCCGTTGCCTTCTGGCGAGAATTTATATTTTACATCGGTAATTACCTGGTTGGTTATGGAGTTACCAATGGAGATGTTTCTATCAAAAAAATACTCCTCTCCAAAATTGCGCATCCAGGTGGTGTAAGCCCGTATGCGGTAATTTCCTTCGCGGAGAGTGTCAGCCAGAGTGAAATCTCCCCAGGCTAAGCCCATTTCAAGAGGCAGAGCCAGAGATTGTTTAACCGAATCCTTCTCATTAATCAGTTCTACATAGAGAATTTTGCTGAGATTGGATAACTGATGCTGTTCTGAGTTGACCACATAAGCTTTAAACCAAATATTATCGCCAATGGCATAATAAGGCTTATCCAGATGCAAGTGTACTTTTTCCTGCGGATAACTGGTGCGAAACTTATCCAGTTGGGTAAGAAGTTTTTTCAGGGGCTCATCATCGCTGTTGAAGCTGAAAACCATCAATAGCAGAGCTAATAATGGGAAAAGGAGGGAGTGACGAGCTTTCATACGCGGGGAAAAATTAAGCCTCAATTTACTAAAAACTTAGGCTTAATGAAAAAGTTTTTAAGCTCTAATTAATCTGGCGATTAAAATGTGTTTTTCCACATCATGCTTTCTACCAGTGAGTGGTTTTGTGATTATTGTTAATTAATTGACTCTATAACGATAAATAGCCCTCCCTAATTTTCCTTCGGCAGTTATGCCTTCCAAAATAGCTACATAAGAACCTGCTCCATCTGCATTGAAAAACTCAACCGAAGCTTTACCGCTCTTATCGGTAAGGATATGCGGGTTCCAATAAATGGTACTGCGCAGGTCGGCTATTTTGGTATTGGTTTTAGGATCATCATAATTGGGAGAATAAAACTCTCTGACTTTATAAAAGCCTTTGGGCATATAACTGAGTATGCCCGGTGCATAATTATGGTAGGTTAGGTTTTCTCCCCCTTGTTTAGTAGTAATTACCAGCACCCCACCACCGCCAAATTTGCCATAAATGCCGATGTTCGCACCACTTTTCAGCACCTCTATGGCTTCTATATCACGTGGGTTGATCGATCTTAAGTATTCCATATCTACGTGCATTCCATCCAAGACAATTAGCATTGGCATAGTAAAATAGCGGAGCAAGTAAAATTTTCCATCTTCCACCTTTATTCCGGCTACGTGGCCTTCTATATGCAAGCTTAAATCAGTAGCGTTTTCCAGGTCTTTTGCAGTAATTATTTGATCGGCATTGCCAGCTCCATTCAGGTTTGTGGAGTTTTTAACCTGCGGTTTTTTATCGAAAATTTTTACTTCGGCCAGGGTGATACTGCGATTGACCATGCCATAGCGTCGTAACTCATCAAACTGATTGCGGCTGTTTTTTAAATAAGCATTCATGGAGTTGTTTACATTTACTTCAATAGTAGCCGCATTTTTACTGTTTGTCACCATTTGTGGCGGCAGTGCATTGAGCTGTATTTCCACATTTTTGCGGTCTTTGACATTTTTGGCCTGTACTGCAAATTTGGTGCTGTCGTGGAAAAACAAGTTGTTAAAATCAAAGCGGCCTTCGTTGTCTGTAAGGGTATCCCGTAAAAATATATCCCCGGATGATGAAAAAAGGGTCACTTTTCCTCCCATTACCGGTTTTCCATTGTTAGCCAACACCCGGCCACTGATATGCATGTTATTTTCGGGTGGAAAGAGTAATGGATGAAAAGATCCTGCCATAATATTCTTCCAGGTAAATCGGCGCCAGCCCTGACT
>DASQIU010000128.1:0-14318 GCA_035631395.1 Daejeonella sp.
ACTGATCCAAGTAAACTGCATTAACAAAATAATGGCTATAGAAGCCGGAATCAATTGCACACATTGATAGTAGAAAATACTCACCAAACCGGTAGAAGTTCCGGCCAGAACCAGCTTCCACCAAGAAGTAGGTTTTTGAGGAGATTTTTTATTTTTCGTAGAAGCCGGCTTGTTTTTTTGCAGCAGATAGAGAATCCATAATATCAACATTCCAAAAAATGCCTGCGATCCGGTTACATCGCCCGGAGTAAAACCATTCTGGTAAGCTATTTTAACAAACGTGGATAATATACCAAAACTACAGGCACCCAAAAACACTAATACAATACCCTTTATCATGCAACAGGAAGACGAAAATTATAATAAATTGAAAAACGGGGATCTAAGGCAGATCTAATAATGCGGAATAACCGACATTAAACATGGCGGCAAAGATATAAAAATCCCTGTATTTCGTCCTCAGATCCCCAGAGCCTCAGCCTGAAATTCAGCGTTTCAGCTTAACCGGGGTTTCGGTTATCTGAGTAAACCGGTAACTCAGGCTGGCCATAAAATTCCTGGTTTTTTGCCAGGAGAAACGCTCCTGGTAAAAGCTTGGTCCCTGGGTAATAGCAGTCGAGCTTTTCTGAGCAAAAGGATCGATCACGGCTATTTTGGCACTCATTTTATTTTTCAGGAAGTTCTTTTTATACCCAAACTGGGTTTCTACCGAACCTTTTTCCATACCCTGGGCTACCGTATTCTTAAGATAATTCAGATTGGCCTCTATTGCATCCTGTTTTTTAAAACTATAGGTCAGGCCGGCATTAGCTCTAATGGCAAGACCCGTACGATTTAAATTAGGATTAGCTGCCGAGGTATAACTTACCTGACTTAACGTAAATCCGCCATTAAAATTCTTATTCTTAGCAGGCTGATAATTGCTGAAAATATTCAGATTTAAAGATTCACTATTCCCAAAATTCTGGAAAGTGGTTTCGGTAATTCCCGTTTTTATGGAGGTCCGGATCCTTTCTATCACACCTTTGGATACCGCATAACTCAATCTGGGAGAAACCGACCATCCCTTACCTAAAAAGGTGAAACTGGCCTCGTACTGATCAGTAAAAGCTGGTTTTAGATTGGGATTTCCAAAGCGGATATTTTGCGGATCAGAATCATCAATTAAAGGATTCAAAACGTTGGCCCGGGGCCTGGCTATTCTGCGACTGTAATTAAACCCTAAACGATAAGTATTATTAAAGGAACGATTCAGGGCAAAACTAGGGAAAAAGCTAAAATAAGGATCGATTTGAACGTTGCCTGCTCCAAAACTTACGGTGGTTAATTCGGTACGGTTGCCTAACCTTACATTCCATTTTTGCAATTTTAGCCGGGCCGATACATAGCCGGAATAGATACCCTGATCAAAATTAAATTTATTGGTTAAAGCCGGATTAAACGTAAACTCTTCCAAATCATAATTATACTGCTGCACCTGCTGATCATTATCAGAACGGTTTAAATTGGCCTTAAAACCGGTTTCTAAACGCAAACTTAAGAACTCAAATGCCTTATCGGCATCCAAATTAAACTCCAGGTTACGGCCAATTTCTTCATTCTGGCTCAACTGCAGGTCTGGATGCAGGTTTCTAAGTGAACCGTCCGGATTATAAATATACCGGGAATAATTACGCTTATTGGAATTTGAGTTTTGATTCAGGTTAAAGCCCAATGAATAATGCATTCTATTAGCCGCTTTGAAATCATAATTCAAATCAATGGCATAATCAGAACTCCCCGTAAGGGTTTTATTATTTTGAGAGCGGGTACTTTGTGGATCCCACTCTCCGGTAAAAAAGTTATTGTCTGATATAGAACGGGCATTGGCCTGGTTCCCCCCTGCCCTTATGGAAAACCTAAGGGTTTGACCCGTATCGGGCACATAATTTACAGCCAAACGGCCATTTAAGCCATCAGATTTCCGATCTGAATTATCAAACTGTTTATTGTAAAAGATGGTATCGGTAAAAATATTGCTCCGGTTGGCATAGCCATTAGCATAGCGGTTGCCATGATTAAAGCCCAGATTGGCGTTAAAAGAGAATTTTTCTTTTTTCCGGGATAAAAAAGCGCCGGTATTATAATTACCCAAAGAACCTAGCCTGGAAGATACATTTCCGGTTAAGCCCACTTTCTTTCCCTTTTTCATTACGATATTGATAATTCCGTCGCCATCGGCCCCAAATTTGGCCGAAGGGTCGGTAATCACTTCTATGCTTTCCAGAGCATCGGCAGGTAAAATACTCAGCAGTTCACCAATATTAGCCGATGAATAATCAGAAGGTTTACCATCAATAAAAACCCGGGTATTGGTTTTTCCAGCGATAGTGGCTTTGCCATCCATGTCCACACTAACCATGGGCACATTTTTAAGAATATCGGAGGCAGTACTACCCTCGGCAGCAATACCTTCCAGGCTATAAACCAGCTTATCATCCTGCACTTCCAGCACCGGCTTTTGGTACTCAATCACTATTTCCTGCAGCAGCTTGCTATCGGCATCCATGAAAATTGCACCCAAATTTACCTCCGACTTCTCGGCACTCAGTTCAATTTTACTGATGGTTTTGCTTTGGTAGCCCATGAATTGCAATTTGAGTTTATACTCCGATAGAGGCAGTCCCCTGACTTCAAAATTGCCGTTCAAGTCTGTATGAAATGGTTTAGACCACAAACTATCCTGGCTCTTGATTACCAGAACAGTAACATAAGGCATGGATTCATGGCTCTTTAAATCGCTCACTTTCCCTTTTATACTACCCGTTTTTTGCGCTTGAGCTGCAAAAGTGATAGAAATAAGGAATAACAAAAAAACAGGTCGGGAGTATAAAAACAGTAAGGGCTTCACAAAAGCTAAATTAGAAAAGTTCCGGATTGGGTTCCAGAATGTTCAAGTCTTTGTTTGTAACAATCTTCCTGATAGAAAAAAATCGCCCTTACATCAAACACCGGCCTATCTTCTTTTGGAATAAAGATTCCTGCAAGCTGCTTCTAAATCACTCAAACTCCATAAAAAACCGTATTTCCCTGTTCCAGCTCCGGCAGTTTTACCTCGTTTCTAAAAATACCGTAAACCGAAGATCCGCTTCCGCTCATGGAAGCGTACAAAGCTCCGGCTTCGTATAAAGCCGATTTAATGGTCCGGATAGATGGATGATTTTTAAATACCGAAGTTTCAAAATCATTCACAATATGGTCTCTCCAATTTTCTACCGGCAATTGAATAAGTTCCGAAAGCGCTTTATCCGGATTTTTAGGCTGAACATTCTGATAAGCTTCGTCCGTGGATACCTGCACGGGCGGCATCACCAATACCAGATAATAAGCGCTCAGGTCTAAATCAATTTTGCTGAAATGATCCCCTTTTTCAAAGGCCAAAGCGGGTTCATTCAGAATAAAAAAAGCGCAGTCGGCCCCTAATTGCCGGGCATAATCCTGCATTTGGTCATTACTGAGCCCGAGATTGAACTTTTCATTCATCAGCCGGATAAAAAACGCGGCATCGGCCGAACCGCCTCCCAAACCGGCGCCAATTGGGATATGCTTATGTAAATGAATATGTACGGTTGGGATTTTCATATCCTTAGCCAACAGATGCCAGGCTTTGATGCATAAATTATCGGTAGCAGCGCCTGGAATGGTAATGCCCGAAGCGGTGAATTCCAGGCTTGGCGCCTCAATCACTTCCAGGGCATCTTTTACTTCTACAGGATAAAATATGGTTTCCAGGTTGTGATACCCATCGTTGCGCCTGCTGATGATATTTAGCCCGATATTGATTTTAGCGTTAGGAAATAAGATCATGTTATCATGCAATAAAAGGCTGCCAAAATACAATAAATTTAATCCGGATAATGTTTTGACTTGGCAAATAGAAACATCCTGAATAATTAAATACATTTGTTTTTTGGATCCCAGAGAGAAATCGCAATGAAAGCATATTTAGATTTAATGCAAGAAGTGCTGCAAAATGGCACACAAAAACACGACCGAACCGGCACCGGCACCCTGAGTATATTTGGCTACCAGATGCGCTTTAATTTGCAGGAAGGTTTTCCGCTGGTAACTACTAAAAAAGTGCACCTGCGTTCTATTATTCATGAACTGATCTGGTTTTTAAAAGGCGATACCAATATTAAATATCTGAAAGATCATAACGTAAGTATTTGGGATGAATGGGCCGATGCCAATGGCGAACTGGGCCCTGTTTATGGTTCGCAATGGCGCTCCTGGCCTACCGCCGATGGACGGCATATCGACCAGATCAGCCAGGTAATTCAACAAATTAAAACCACCCCCGATTCCCGCCGACTAATTGTTTCGGCCTGGAATGTGGGCGAGATTGAACACATGGCTCTACCGCCCTGCCATAGTTTTTTCCAGTTTTACGTAGCTGATGGAAAGCTGAGTTGTCAGTTGTACCAGCGCAGTGCCGATATATTTTTAGGAGTTCCTTTTAATATTGCCTCTTATGCCTTGCTAACCATGATGATGGCGCAGGTTTGCGATCTGCAAGCCGGGGATTTCATTCATACTTTTGGCGATGCCCATTTATACAACAACCATCTGGAGCAAGCTAAACTGCAATTAAGCCGCGAGCCAAAACCATTGCCGCAAATGAAGCTAAACCCGGAAATCAAAAACATCTTTGATTTTAAATTTGAGGATTTTACCCTGGAAAATTATGATCCACATCCGCATATTAAAGCGCCGGTAGCAGTTTAATATTAAAAAACGCTTATAAAGCGTTGAATATTTTAGTCCAGTGCAATCATGATCATCGCATTATCATTCATCATTTTATTGGGTATGGCGGTGTGGGTGTTTTTTCACCAGCCGAAGTTTGGCAAACTGCCATCCGGGGAACGATTAGAGAGAATCAAAAAATCGCCACACTATAAAAATGGCTCATTTCATAACCTGAGCTCTACTCCTGTTTTAAGCCCGGATGTTAATTTCTATACCGTAAGCAAAGAATTCTTTTTTGATAAAAAAGTAAGAAGATTGCCTGCCAACGAACTACCGTCCAGCAAAACAGACTTATGGCAGCTAGATCCACAGAAAGACATTTTGGTATGGTTTGGCCATTCATCTTATTTCATGCAAATTGATGGAAAGAAAATACTGGTCGACCCGGTATTAAGTGGCTCTGTTTCTCCTCTTTCTTTTACCGTAAAAGCCTTTAAAGGAACCGAGCGGTACACTACCGATGATATTCCGGAGATCGATTACCTTTTTATTTCTCACGACCACTGGGATCATCTGGATTATGAAACAGTCCTGAAATTAAAACCGAAAATCAAAAAGGTAATTTGTGGGCTGGGCACCGCCGAACATTTGGAATATTGGGGTTATAACCCAAACATCATTATTGAAAAAGACTGGAATGAGAAAATTATACTGGATAATGACTTTACGGCATATACCGTTCCTGCCCGGCATTTTTCGGGAAGAGGATTTTTGCGAAATAAATCGCTTTGGACCTCATTTGTGCTACAAACGCCCATAGCTCAGATTTTCATTGGTGGCGACAGCGGTTATGACGGACATTTTGCCGAAATTGGAAATACCTTCGGGGCATTTGATTTAGTGATCCTGGAAAACGGGCAGTATAATAAAAACTGGAAACACATTCACATGATGCCCCATGAAGTATTACAAGCAGCAAAAGATTTACAGGCCAAGAGATTATTTCCGGTTCATTCCTCAAAATTTGCTTTAGCTAATCACGAATGGGATGAACCCCTGAAAAAAATAACAGAATTAAACCAGGATAAAAACCTGCAGATACTTACTCCCCGAATTGGCGAACAAATGGATCTGAAAGATCGTACACAAAAATTCTCCAGGTGGTGGGAAGATGGTCTGAATTAGGATTTGTAGGATTTAAGGATTATAAGATTATACAAAATCCTAAAATCTCTCAATGGTCTGAATTAGGATTTGTAGAATTATAGGATAGACAAAACAATCTGTCTGAATTAAGATTTGTATGATTTAAGGATTGTAAGATTAGAATCCTTAAATCTTCTAATCCTACAAATCCTAATTCAGACTACAGAAAATGAAGCACGAAGAGATTACACATAAAATAATCGGATGTGCGATGAAAATTCATTCCACTTTAGGGAATGGCTTTTAGGAAGTCATTTACCAGCGTGCTTTAGCAATTGAAATGCAGAAACAGGGATTGGATTTTCAAAGAGAAATGGAGATGACCATTTTTTATGAAGGTATTGATATTGGCACAAGACGCATTGATTTTTTTGTAGCAGACAGCATTATGGTAGAATTAAAAGCATTGATAAAATTAGAAGATGTTCATTTAGCACAAGCTATGAATTATTGCCAGGCATATAATTTACCTGTCGGATTATTGATCAATTTCGGATCTAAAAGTCTTGAATTCAAAAGAGTCTATAATCTATCTCATCTTGAGAACAAAGAATACAAAAGATCCGGATTAGGGTTTGTATGATTTAAGGATTGTAGTCTGAATTAGGATTTGTATGATTTAAGGATTATAAGATCATGCAAATCCTAAAAACTTCTAACCTGAAAATCCTAATTCAGATCCTTATGATTTAAGGATTATAAGCTCATGCTAATACTGAAAATCCCAATTCAAATTCTTATGATTAAAATGGTATAAGATTAAAATCCTAAAATCTTTTAATCCTAAAAATCCTAATTCAGACCATGAAAATACTTTTAACGGGCGCAACCGGATACATTGGCAAACGGCTTCTGCCGGTTCTGATTGAGCAGGGACATGAAGTGGTTTGCTGTGTAAGAGATGCCAAACGCTTTCCCCTGGAAGAGTTGGATAATCGCCCTAACATTTCTTTGTTTGAGGTTGATTTTCTTAAAGAAATTTCTGCATCAGATGCGATAAGAAATATTGATGTGGCTTATTATCTTATCCATTCGATGAGCGATAAGGCCAAAGATTTTGAAAAGCTGGAAGCAATTTCTGCCAACAACTTCATCAATCTGCTTAAGCAAACCTCTGTAAAACAAATTATCTATTTGGGCGGAATCACCAACGAGGAAAAACTTTCTAAACATCTTGCTTCCAGAAAAAATGTAGAAGATATTCTAAGCCATAGCGGACTTACGCTAACGTCAATCCGGGCTGGAATAATTGTCGGATCTGGCAGCGCTTCCTTTGAAATCATTCGCGACCTGGTTGAAAAACTCCCAATCATGATTGCCCCCAAATGGGTCAACACCAAACTCCAACCCATTGCCATGAGAAATGTCCTGGAATATTTAACGGGCGTTTTACTTAGGCCGGAAACCTTTAACCAATCTTATGACATTGGCGGGCCGGAAGTTTTATCATACAAAGAAATGCTGCTTCAATTTGCCGAAGTACGCAATCTGAAAAGGTTCATTATCACCGTTCCGGTTATGACACCACGAATTTCTTCGTATTGGCTGTATTTTGTTACCTCCACCTCGTATAATCTTGCCGTAAATCTGGTTAACAGCATGAAAGTGGAAGTAGTAGCCCAAAACAATGACCTGGAAAAACTGCTTGGCATCAATCCAATATCTTATAAAGAATCTGTGCGGCTTGCCTTTCAAAAAATCGAACAAAACAGCGTTATTTCAAGCTGGAAAGATTCATTGGTTTCAAGTTATGCAGATAATTCGTTGCTTAAATATATAAATATCCCTTCTGATGGATGTTTTATTGACAAAAGACAGAAACAAATTACAGGCAGTGCAGAGCAGGTTCTGGCCAATATCTGGTCCATTGGCGGAAACCGCGGATGGTATTATGGCAACTGGCTTTGGAAATTACGTGGATTTATAGACAAGCTGTTTGGCGGAGTTGGTTTGCGAAGAGGCAGAACAAACGCCAATACCATAAATACCGGCGATACACTTGATTTCTGGCGGGTACTGGCAGCAGACAAAGCCAATCGCCGGCTGCTGCTGTATGCCGAAATGAAACTGCCCGGAGAAGCCTGGCTTGAGTTTAAAATCATTGATAAAGATGAGAAGCATTATCTGCAGCAAATGGCCACCTTTCGCCCCAAAGGCTTATTAGGCAGATTATATTGGTATGCGCTTCTACCCTTTCACTTCTTTGTATTTAATGGAATGGCCGAAAACATCGTCCAGGCAAATGCAGATAGCGATTTCTGAAAACAACGTTTTTCCGCATAAAATATCTGAACTTTATTTCCCACTCAAAACAACTTGAAACCCTAGAACCAGGCATGCCTAATGCTATTATTGGTTTGCCTACGAAATTATCGATAGCTTTGAGGAGCCTTAAAAACTGATTAATTGAAAAATTCAGTCATTTAAATAATGATGAAAAACGAAATTAGAAACATGAACGAATTACTGATACTGGTAGATGAAAATGATCGTGAATTGGGCGTATCTGATAAACTTTCTGTGCACCAAAACGGCTCCCTTCATCGGGCATTTTCTGTTTTTATTTTCAACTCCAAGGGCGAATTATTACTACAGCAAAGGGCCGATGAGAAATACCATTCGCCGGGATTATGGACCAATACCTGCTGCAGCCACCCCATAAAAGGCGAAGAAATAGAGGATACCATTAAACGCCGTTTGCAGGAAGAAATGGGCATGCAATGCAAAACCGAATTCCAGTTTACTTTTATCTACAAAGCCGAATTTGATAATGGCTTAACCGAACATGAATTAGACCACGTATATGTTGGTTTTAGCGATGATTTGCCAGCCCCTAATAGCTTAGAGGTTAAAAACTGCAGATATATAAACCTGCATTTATTAAAACAGGAAATTGCGCTGAATCCTCAAGACTTCTCTGCATGGTTAAAAATATGTCTGCCTAAAGTAATAGAACATTTTAATCCAAAAATCAGTGGCAAAAAATGAACACGTTCTATTATCAAACGAACAATTTTTGCCAATAACCATCACAAAAGCCTGGAAATTCTTTTCATCGGCAAAAAATCTGGCGGTAATAATGCCCCCTGAACTGGGTTTTAAAATTTTAACAGTATACAAGACTATTATCTACTCCGATTGAAGATAACCTTTATGGCTTTGAATTAACCTACTTAACATTTTTCTTCATAAGCTGTTTAATAAACGGTTTAATACGCCAAAAAGAAATTAAAAGCTATTTGCTAATCCTTTATTTATTTAAAATAATTGTGATGAAGAATACGCTCAAAATAACCAATATAATAGCCCTGGTTATTACCATCATAGTTAATTATATTTCTAATACAGGGATATTAAATGGTAATACCATCGCCTCAATTTCTGCCCGCTACCAGAATCTTTTTACCCCTGCCGGATATACATTTTCAATTTGGGGATTAATATACCTGGGCTTATGGGTTTTTGTAATTTATCAAGGCAGCAGCCTATTCAAAAAGGAGGAGGATGATGCAATTATATTGCAAATTGGCTGGTGGTTTGTTCTTTCTTGTATCGCCAATTGTCTTTGGATTATAGCCTTTCTTTATGATTTCATAGGGCTTTCTGTATGGATCATGTTATTGCTGCTTTTTTCGCTAATAAAAATCATCCTTAATACCAGGATGGAGCTAGACGATGTTCCCTTCAAAAAAATAGCTTTTGTTTGGTGGCCATTTTCACTCTATTCCGGATGGATAACCATCGCTTTGATCGCAAACATAGCCGCCTGGCTAACTGAAGCACAATGGAACCGCTCTGGAATAACAGAAATTGCCTGGACTATTATCATGATTTGTATTGCCGGAGCAATTAATTTATTAATTATCTGGACCCGTAACATGCGGGAATTTGCCTTAGTTGGCGCATGGGCTTTGATGGGTATTGCCGTAGCAAATTGGAACGGGGCTCAATCTATTGTGCAAACTGCTCTGGCAGTAACATTGATATTATTAGTAAATATCGGAATACATGCCTACAAAAATCGGAAAAGTATGCCATGGCGCAACTGGCTGTTAAAAAGCCGGGAATAGGTATTTTCTGGTTTTAGGAGAGATTTGAAATTGAAAAAATCACTGCCCGAGCTTTAAAAAACCTTCCAACATCCAAATTAGAATGTGGCATCAAGAAACAAGATAAAATACTGTATTAAATCAATCCTATAAAAATAGCTTATCTCTGATTTCCCACTTCAGCTCTTTTTTTATATGTTTATTGCTCTCTCAATAAACATATAAAAAATAATACTCCAAATCCGTTATGCAAATAAGCCTGGTAGTCATTGCCGATGAGAACAATGGAATCGGTAGAAATAATCAGCTGTTATGCCATATGCCAGCAGACCTGAAGCATTTTAAACAACTTACCCTGGGCCACCCCATCATCATGGGCCGCAAAACTTTTGATTCTATGGGAAAACCCTTACCAGGACGACACAATATTGTAATTACCCATCAAAATATCCAGATTGAAGGTTGCACGGTAGTACATTCGCTAAAAGAAGCCTTAGAAAGCTGCGCAGGGGAAAACCAGGTGGCTATTGTGGGCGGAGCGGCTATTTTTGAACAATCTATGGATTTGGCCGACACCATTCATTTTACCCGCCTGCATCATACTTTTGAGGCTGATACTTTTTTCCCAAAAATTGATGCGCAAATTTGGGAAGAAATCCAACGGGAAGCCCATCCTTCGGATGAGAAAAACCCTTATCCTTACACCTTTATCACCTATCGTAAACGCTAAAACCAGCGGTGATAATTTGTGTCGGAAAAATTCCATAAATAGAAAATTTAATTAGATTTGCCGTCTTAACAAAAAAAGGCTTATAGCAACATTTATTGTACAATTTAAAAAAAATGCAAGGTAAAGGACTAGTTAAATTCGCCGCAATAGCGTTAACAATTGCGTGTTTGTATTCGCTTTCGTTCACGTGGATTGCCAAACATGTAGAAAGCAATGCCAGGGAGTATGCCAATGGGAATACTACAAAAGAAAGAGAATACCTGGATTCGATGGCCACTCAACCGGTTTTCGGAAGCCTTAAGTATATCACCTACCAATACGCCAAAGAGCGTGAAATTCCGCTGGGATTGGATTTAAAAGGTGGTATGAACGTGACCATGGAAATTTCCCTGACTGAACTGGTACGTAACCTGGCTAATCACAGCACTGACGCTGATTTTAATGCCGCTTTACGCAATGCGGAAGCGCGTTTAAAAACCAGCCAGAAAAACTTCATCGTTTTATTTGGCGAAGAGTACCAGAAAATTAGTCCAAATGGAAAACTTGCGCCTTTATTTTCTACTAAAGAAAATGCATCCAATATTAAAATTGATGCCAGCAATGCGGAGGTTCTGAAATTCTTAGAAAAAGAATCCAAAAGTGCCATCGACCGCTCTTTTAACATTTTACGTACCCGGATTGATAAATTTGGCGTAACCTCTCCTAATATTCAATTACAGGAAGGATCTAGCCGTATTTTGATCGAACTTCCGGGAGTAAATGATCCAGAGCGTATCCGCAAACTGTTACAAGGTTCTGCCAAATTAGAATTCTGGGAAACCTACGACAATCATGAAATTTTCCCATTACTGGAAAATATCAACAAAATATTAGCTCAAACCGTTACCGATACCACTAAAAAAGCGGCTACTGTTGCTGCTAAAGCAGATACTGCTACCAGCAAACTGGCTATTTTAGAGAAAAAAGGAGCTGCTACTGATACTTCGGCTTTAAATAAAGCACAGCAACAAAATCCATTATTTGCCTTATTAAATCCGGCCACGTTCCAAAGCCAAACTGGCGAGACTGGCTTACGTCCGGGTCCGGTTATCGGCTATGCCGCACAAAAAGATACCGCTCATATCGATCAGTATTTTGCTTCTGCAGCTATCCGTTCACAAATCCCTCAAAATGTTAAGTTTGCCTGGAGCGTAAAACCTATTTCGCCCGAAACCAAGGTATTTGAACTTTATGCCTTAAAATCAACTAAATTAGATGGAAGCCCGGCTTTAGGCGGTGATGTAATTTCTGATGCCCGTTCTGATTACGACCAACGCGGAAATCCGGAGGTGGTAATGGTGATGAACAGCGATGGCGCCCGCGAATGGCGCAGAATTACTGCTGCCGCATCTGCCGATCCAAACAATAAAAAAAGCATTGCCATTGTATTAGACAATGTGGTTTACTCTGCCCCTACCGTTCAGGGCGAAATTCCTAATGGTATTTCATCCATTAGCGGAAACTTTAAAATTGAGGACACCAAAGACTTAGCCAACGTATTAAAAGCTGGTAGATTACCTGCTCCTGCCAAAATTGTAGAAGAAGCCGTAGTGGGTCCTTCATTAGGAGAAGCTGCCATTAATGCCGGTTTAACCTCTTCTATCGTAGGTTTACTGGTGGTATTGGTATTCATGATGTTCTACTACAACCGTGCAGGAACTGTAGCTAACATAGCCGTATTTGTAAACATCTTCTTCCTGATGGGTGTACTGGCCTCTTTAGGCGCTGTATTAACCTTGCCAGGTATTGCCGGTATCGTGTTAACCATGGGTATGGCGGTAGATGCCAACGTACTGATCTATGAGCGTGTCCGCGAAGAAATGGCTCATGGTAAAACTGGCCGTTTGGCTATCGCCGATGGTTTTAAACATGCCATGCCATCTATTTTAGACTCTCAGATCACTACTTTCTTAACCGGGGTAATTCTGTACGTGTTTGGTAATGGTCCTATCTTAGGTTTTGCCACTACCTTAATGATTGGTATCGTAACCTCTTTATTTACCTCTATCTTAATTTCCAGACTGGTATTTGAGTGGTTATTAGACAGAAAAATCGATGTTAAATTCTCTCATCCTTGGAGTTCACATACCTTTAAAAACGCCAACTACGCGTTTGTAAAAAATCGTAAGATGTTTTACATCATCTCGGGTATATTCATCACCATGGGGGTAGTATCCATGTTTACCCGCGGCTTTAGCCTAGGGGTTGACTTTAAAGGAGGAAGAACCTATGTGGTAAAATTTGACCAGCCGGTAGCCATTGAAGGAGTAAGAGATAACCTGAATGGAGTTTTTGGTACGGCCACCGAAGTAAAAACTTTTGGTAGCAATAACCAATACCGCATTACTACTTCTTATCTGGTAGATAATACAGATGAAAAATCTGATAAAGTGGTTGCCGATAAGTTAAAAGAAGGCTTAGCTCTGAGCAAAGTTAACAGCGAAGTATTAAGTACTCAAAAAGTGGGGCCAACCATTGCCAATGATCTGAAAACATCAGCCTTATATGCGGTGATGTTCTCCATCATTGTGATTGGTTTATACATCCTGATCCGTTTCCGCAAGTGGGAATTCAGTATTGGAGCTATCGTGTCTTTAGTTCACGACGTATTGCTGGTACTTTCATTCTTCTCTTTATTCAACGGAATTTTACCATTCTCATTAGATATCGATCAGGCCTTTATTGCCGCTATCTTAACGGTAATTGGTTACTCCATTAACGATACCGTGGTAGTATTTGACCGCGTACGTGAGTACCTGGGCCTTCATCATTCTAAAAAAGACAATATGGAGGAAGTGATTAACTACGCAATTAACAGTACCTTAAGCCGTACCGTAATTACAGCTTTAACAGTAATATTTGTATTAGCGGTATTATTCATTTTCGGTGGCGAAGTAATCAGAGGTTTCTCTTTCGCCCTGTTAATTGGGGTTATTTTTGGAACTTACTCTTCTATTTGCGTGGCCACTCCAATTGTGGTTGACGTAAAGAAAAGTCATCAGCAAAAAGCTTAATTCATAAGCTCTGTCTAAAAAAGGGCTGTCTCATTTTGTGAGACAGCCCTTTTTTTGTCAATATTCGTCCAAGACATTTTCCAGCAACCCCAAAACCACCCCGCTGAGAGATATCCAATTTATTTTTTTGAAAAGCCAGATTCTTTACCCATCGCTACCGGTAGTCCCGCTATCCGCTGCAAGTTTTGCCCTTGCGGGACAAAAGCTTTCCGCTACTATCGGGTTTAGATGGCAATGACGGTGGTTTTTGGGGCCATCAGCAATTTGATAACAAAAAACGCTTTTTGTGTGTCGCCCCACTAGGGCTAATTGACGGGTGGGGGGTGTTTTTTGCTTATAAATCTATCATCCCTACGGGATTATTTCTGATTTACCAAGATTTATTTGCAATCTTATAATCCATCGAATCCTAATTCAGACAATTCTCTAAATTCCTATTCAGACAAACAATTCGTGTCAATTAGCCCCTTTCTTATTTTAAATTATTTCCGATATTTGTTGCACTAATTATTACAATGTCAACAGATTTTTCCAGCACCTATGGTGATC
>DASQIU010000129.1:0-2806 GCA_035631395.1 Daejeonella sp.
ATAAATACGAGGCCGGTACTCCCAATATTGCCGATACCATTGCTTTGAAAAACGCCTTAGATTTCATTGGCAAGATAGGAAAAGCAACCATCCGCAAACATGAAACGGATTTATTGGCATATGCTACTACCCAACTAGAAAGTATCCCCGGATTAACCATTATGGGAAAAGCTCCTGAAAAAGTCAGCCTGATCTCTTTTGTGATTAAAAACATGCATCCCCAGGATATCGGCGTTTTATTAGATAACCAGGGAATTGCCGTCCGTACCGGCCATCATTGCACCCAGCCGCTAATGCGCCGTTTGGGCATTCCCGGCACCGTCAGAGCTTCTTTTGCCATGTACAATACCCGGCAGGAAGTGGATAAACTGGTAGCCGGCCTGCAAAAAGCCATTAAAATGTTAAGCTAAGTATGAACAATTATAAAACCATAGCGGAAACAGAGAAAGATATTATTGAGGATTTCGCCCTTTTTGATACTTGGGAAGAAAAGTACGAATACATTATCGACTTGGGCAAAAAACTGCCTCCATTGGCCGATGAACATAAAATTGAAGAAAACATTATTAAGGGATGCCAATCTACCGTATGGCTGGTAGCCGACTATCGGGATCATCAAGTATTTTACCAGGCAGATAGCGACGCCATGATCGTAAAAGGCCTGATCAGCATGCTTATCCAGGTTTTATCCGGACATTCGCCCGATGAGATCATCGAGGCAAAACTGGACTTCATAAGAGAAATTGGCATGACCACCCACCTGGCCCAAACCAGGGCAAACGGATTATTGGCCATGGTTAAACAAATTAAAAATTATGCGTTGGCTTTTAAATCGATTAAAACCATTGAAGCTTAATCAAATGGATGCAGAAACCTTAAAGCAAAAAGTGATTGACACCTTGCAAACCGTATATGATCCGGAAATACCCGTGAACATCTACGAGCTGGGCCTGATCTACGAAGTCAAAATTATGCCCATCAACAATGTAGAGGTGCTGATGACTTTAACGGCGCCGGGTTGTCCCGCAGCTCAAATTATTCCGGTAGAAGTAGAGCAAAAAATCATGCAGATTGAAGGCGTTAATGAGGTTCTGGTTTCTGTGGTTTGGGATCCACCCTGGGATAAAAGTATGATGAGCGAAGCGGCCATGCTGGAGCTCGGACTTTTGTAATAAGGCCTAAAAACTGTATGTTCGGGGCCTCAAACTCAGACTTAACAGCCAAGCGCCGGAACGAAATATTGAAACAAACAAAGTGAGTATCATCTATACCTAAAAACTTAGACTGAGACCTTATGAGCTTTTCTTTTAAAAAATAAAAACAGCTCATACAAGCTTCATTAAAACAATAAACCCAATGAAAATCACGGCACAAGAAGAATACGGTTTACGCATCCTGTTGCGAATAGCCAAATGCTCCGACGAAGGCGGAATGAGCATTCCGTCTTTAAGCCAGGCAGAAGGCTTGTCATCGCCTTATGTGGCCAAACTAACCCGTATTCTGCGCCAATCCGGCTATATTCATAGCACTGCCGGCTACAAAGGCGGTTACCGCCTGGCTCAGCCTGCCCGGCAAATCAACATCAACCGGGTTTTGAAAAGCCTGGGTGGCTCCCTGTTTAGTCAAGAATTTTGCGGCGATTATCCCGGCACTTTAAAACTTTGCACCCATTCCCTAGATTGTTCGGTGCGCTCACTATGGCAAATGATCCAATTTTCTGTAGATCAGCTCCTGGATAAAGTTACTTTACAGGATCTGATCAATTCTGAAGACGATTCAGAGCAGTTATTAAGCACTATTTTAGAGCAAAACACCGGAAAAATCTCCATTTAACGCAGATTACGATAAAAAGAGGAAAGAGTAAAATCAGAGAAACAATCTGTGTTAATCCGCGAGATTTGCGGGCTGAAATATTCTCCCGGAGATTACGGCTGATAAGCGCAGATAAACAAGAAAACACATCTGCGTTAATCCGCGAAATTTGCGGCCTAAATGATTCTCCCGCAGATGACGCTGATAAACGCAGATAAACAAGCCTAATTTTGACTTTTTAAATGCGTAATCTGCTTTAAACCCCTTGGAAGCAAATCCTAAAATTCGTCCGAGCGCATCAATAAATCATTAAATTTGCGCCTATGGCATCCATCCTCATCCAAGCAGCAACCATCGTAAACGAAGGAATGCAGTTCAGCGGCGATATCTTCATCCAAAACGGCTTAATTGAAAAAATAGCCCCAACGCTAAATGTAAAAGCAGATCGGGTAATAAACGCCGAAGGTTTGCATCTCCTACCGGGATGTATAGACGATCAGGTACATTTCCGTGAACCGGGATTAACCCATAAAGCCGATATCTATACTGAAAGCCGGGCTGCAGTGGCCGGTGGCATCACCTCTTTCATGGAAATGCCCAACACGGTTCCCAACACCCTGACTCAAACGCTGCTGGAAGATAAATATCAAATTGCCGCTCAGAAATCGCTGGCCAATTATTCCTTTTATATGGGCGCTGGCAACGGCAACCTGGATGAAGTGCTGAAAACCGACCCGAAAAATGTTTGCGGGATCAAAGTATTTATGGGTTCTTCAACGGGCAATATGCTGGTGGATAATCAAAAAACACTGGAAGGGATTTTTGCCAATGCGCCCATGCTCATTGCTACTCACTGCGAAGATGAAGCCACTATCCAGGCGAATTTGGAACAATTTAAAAAACAATATCCCGATGGTCTGAGACCGGAAATGCATCCTTTGATCCGATCGGCAGAAGCTTGTTATAAATCTTCCTCTTTTGCCGTGGAACTGGC
>DASQIU010000130.1:0-19245 GCA_035631395.1 Daejeonella sp.
ATTATATTTCTCGGCAAAAGCAATACCGGCACCCAGAGGGATCTGACCACCTACAATACCATGACCACCAAAAAATTTGTGCTCTTTACTAAACATGTGCATAGAACCACCTTTTCCTTTAGAGCATCCGGTGGCTTTGCCATATAATTCGGCCATCAATTCATTGGCGCTCACTCCTTTAGCCAGAGCATGAGCATGATCACGATAAGCAGTAATCATAGAATCTTCTGGTTTTAACACCGACATGGCGCCGGCTACTACGGCTTCCTGGCCGATATATAAGTGGCAGAAGCCTCTGATTTTTTGTTGTCCGTATAATTGTCCTGCTTTTTCTTCGAACTTGCGCATTAAAAGCATTGATTCATACCACTGGAGATAGGTATCTTTTGTTATAGCTACTGAACTCATTTCGTAATTTGTCTGTAAAGTATTCCTGCCGATAAACAGGGACGACAAATCTAACTATATCTTGATAAAAAAAGAATTACCCGCTGGTTTTGTTCACATAGCGCTTAGCATCCGCTTGGTTAAGAAATGTTAAAAACGAAATAAGGGTTGCAAACAATCAATAATTCTTTTAGTTTTGAAACTTCTGAATTTTTTTTCAGTATAAAGGCTTTAAACTTTAAATAGGCTTCTGTTTAAAATTAAACTAATTAGAATGGGGAAAAAAGTAATTGCAGCGTTCCTGCTTATCATTTCTGTTGCGTCAGCACAGGCGCAAACCACTACTAAAAATCAAACAACACCTGCCAAAATTGAAGATCCGGATAATTTAGCGACTGAGTATTTCTCTCAAATTATGGGTGTCGCCTTATCGGCTACCTCAAATCTGAGACTTTATCAATTTGTTTATGACTGGATTGGTACTCCTTACCGTTTAGGTGGAGATACTAAACGCGGTATCGACTGCTCTGGCTTTGCTTTCCAATTATATAATAAGGTTTTTAACACCATCATTGGAAGTAACTCCCGCAACATTTTCAGCATGGTTAATCCGGTTAGCAAAGATGATTTGAAAGAAGGCGATCTGGTTTTCTTTAAAATCAAAAGCCGCTCCATTACCCATATGGGAGTTTATATGGGCAATAATAAATTTGCGCATGCTTCCAGCAGTAAAGGAGTAATGATTAGTGATCTGGATGAAGATTACTGGAAAAGATATTATTACAAAGGCGGACGTTTATTAGCATCCTTCAGAGATTAAATTCTGTTTTAAAAACATTGAAAAATATATAAGGCGTAAGATATACGCCTTTTTTTGTACCCTGATTTTTTCGAGGCTTTAGGCCTCAAATATTACGCCTCACCATCCATTTAATTTTTTATCTTTCAACCAAAATTTGTTAATCATGATTCCTTTAATGATCGTTTCGGGGCTGGCATTTATTATTTTGCTCAGCTCTTTTGTTACTGTGCGCCAGGGCACCATAGCCGTAGTTACTGTTTTTGGCAAATACCGTCGTATTCTCAGACCGGGACTTAACTTTAAAATTCCGCTGATTGAGATGATCCACTCCCGTATCTCCATTCAGAACCGTTCGGTAGAACTGGAGTTCCAGGCTGTAACTGTGGATCAGGCCAATGTTTACTTTAAATCCATGTTGCTTTACTCAGTAAATAATCAAGATGAAGAAACCATTAAAAATGTGGCTTTTAAGTTTGTGAATGAACAAAATTTGATGCAGGCCCTCATTCGTACCGTAGAAGGAACCATCAGAGCCTTTGTGGCCACCAAAAAACAATCGGAAGTGTTGAGCTTACGAAAAGATATTGTAGATCACGTAAAAGAACAGATCGATGCCATTTTGGAAAGCTGGGGATATCATTTGCAGGATTTGCAGATCAACGACATCACTTTTGATGAGGTTATCCTCAACTCCATGAGTCGGGTAGTGGCCTCCAACAATTTAAAAGCTGCCGCCGAAAATGAAGGCCAGGCTCTGTTAATCACCAAAACCAAGGCCGCCGAAGCTGAAGGAAATGCCATTAAAATTGCAGCTAACGCCGAACGGGAAGCCGCCCAGTTACGAGGCGAGGGGATTGCTCTGTTCCGTGAAGAAGTAGCCAAAGGGATGACTCATGCCGCTAAAGAAATGCAGAATGCCAACCTGGATACTTCGGTTATTTTATTCACCATGTGGACCGAAGCCCTGAAACATTTCTCAGAAAATGGCAAAGGAAACGTCATTTTCCTGGATGGATCAACTGAAGGCATGAAACGTACCATGGAACAAATGATGAGTATAAACATTCTGGACAAAATGAATATGACTGAGCATAAAAATTAAATTTTAACTCACAGTATTTATCCTTTTAAAAATACGTTAAGGCATCCTCCCGGGATGCCTTTTTTTATTCATTTACAGCCTTTTGCATTAATTTCTACTTTTTTGTTAAACAAAAAAAGGTTAACTTTCTTATACCTAAACCTATAAATGGAAAGGAGTTCAAGCTATGGGTAAGGTTAGAAATGTATTGCAGGCAAAAAAGAATAGCACCACCATATTTGTCTGCCCCGACAGTACCGTGTACGAAGCACTGGAACTGATGGTTGAAAAAAACGTAGGCGCCCTGCTGGTGATGGAAAACGATGCTTTTGTTGGAATTTTTACCGAAAGGGATTATGCCCGAAAAGTGATCCTGAAAGGAAAAGCGTCTAAAGAAACCCTGATCAGGGAAATCATGACTGAAAGCCCGATTACGGTAAACCCGGATAATACCCTGGAGGATTGCATGCGCTTAATGACCAATAAATTTATCCGGCACTTACCCGTGATAGAAAGTGGCAAGCTAATCGGCATTGTTTCCATTGGCGATGTGGTCAAATATATTATTGAAGATCAGAGATTCATTATCCAAAACCTGGAACATTATATCACCGGAACCTGAGCACCTGAAATTATAGGGCAATTTTGCCTCAAGAAACATTTCCTAACCATTAAACTATGACCGGATTAGATACCCATATGCCTTTCTGGCCCATTCTGGTCTATGGAGTTTGTGTTCTTGCTCTCCTCACCCTCATCCTTACTCTTTCTTATTTTCTAGGCCAGCATCACAAAGCCCGGGCCATGGGCCAACCTTATGAATCGGGTGTTTTGGAAACCGGCTCTGCCCGATTGCGTTTCTCGGCTCAGTTCTACCTGGTAGCCATGCTGTTTGTCATTTTTGA
Organism: Daejeonella sp.; assembly: GCA_035631395.1. Classification (GTDB taxonomy): domain Bacteria; phylum Bacteroidota; class Bacteroidia; order Sphingobacteriales; family Sphingobacteriaceae; genus Daejeonella. Next base: position 3,176 of record DASQIU010000130.1, read on the forward strand.
TATTGAAGCCATATTCATTGTACTCTGGGCTTTAGCCTTTCAAGAATTAGGCTGGTCCGGCTATCTGGGTATTGCTGTTTTTATAGGCATCTTATTGGCCGTACTGATTTATGAATGGAGTATTGGCGCTTTGGATTTTGGTCCCAGCGGCAAAAAGATCCTTCAGAAATACCATCAACGCATGAAAAAGGCAGGGGTATGAAATGGTGGCTCAGCAATACCGATGATCCGGCAGGATCTGTACAGGGCACCAGTTCTCTGGAGGAATCTGTTAAACAAAGTATTCTGCTTAGTACCGTTCAGGATCTGATTGCCTGGGGAAGAAAAAACTCCATGTGGCCTTTCAATTTTGGTCTGTCCTGCTGCTTTGTAGAAATGGCCACCAGCCTGACCAGTAAATACGATATCGCCCGTTTTGGGGCCGAGGTTATCCGCGGGACCCCGCGTGAAGCCGATATAATGATTATTGCCGGAACCGTATTTGTAAAAATGGCACCCATTATCAAAAGACTCCATGAACAAATGATGGAACCTAAATGGGTTATTTCGATGGGCTCTTGCGCCAATTCCGGAGGCATGTATGACATCTACAGCGTGGTGCAGGGGGTCGATAAATTCCTTCCGGTAGATGTTTATGTACCCGGCTGTCCGCCCCGGCCCGATGCCTTTATGGAGGGATTACTTCTACTGGCCAACTCAGTAGGCAAAGAAAAAAGGCCTTTAAGCTGGGCCATTGGCGATCAGGGTATAATACAACCCGAAAAAATATCGCTGAAAGAAGAAAAAAGGCCGAGCCGGAAATTAATGACCGGGTTTCGTAGCCCTGATGAGATATAAAAGACGTATCGGCCTGATCAAAAGGGCTCGATGAATGGCTAACCAATAATCCATAAAGGCATGAATGCAGATTCAGCCCTGGCAGATGAACTGATCTCCGCACTGGGAGAAACCAATTTTACCCAACAGCCGAGTATGGATGGGCTAACCACTCTATGGGTTCCCCAAGAAAAATTAATCGACACACTGAATTATCTCAAAAACAGCATCCCAAAACCTTTTAAATTCCTGTACGATCTTTGCGCCATTGATGAACGCAACCGGCCAAAAAATGGATCCTCAGCCCCGGAATTTAGCCTGGTTTATCATCTCTTTTCTTATGAACGCAACCAGTTTATTCGCTTAAAAGTAGCCCTTTATGGGGAATTTCCTTCCATGCCCACCATTAGCCACATATGGCAAAATGCCAACTGGTATGAATGCGAAGTGTATGATATGTTCGGTATCCGCTTTGACGGGCATCCCCATTTACGCCGTATACTGATGCCTTTAACCTGGCAAGGATATCCCCTGCGAAAAGAACATCCCGCCAGGGCCACCGAAATGGGCCCTTTCCGGCTCTGGGATGAAAAGCAGGACCGGGAACAAAAAGCGCTGCAATTTCAACCGGAAGATTGGGGGCTAAAACAACATAGTGAAAGTTCGGATTTCATGTTTTTGAACCTGGGCCCGCAGCATCCGGGTACACATGGGGTTTTACGCATTATCTTGCAACTGGATGGCGAAGATATTGTAGATGCCGTTCCGGATATTGGCTTTCATCATCGCGGAGCGGAAAAAATGGGCGAACGCCAATCCTGGCATACCTATATTCCTTATACCGACCGGGTAGATTATCTGGGCGGAGTGATGAACAATCTGGCTTATCTGCTGGCGGTTGAAAAACTGGCCGGCATCAACATCCCCGAAAGGGTAAAAGTAATTCGCATCATGCTGTGCGAATTTTTCCGCATAGCCAGCCATTTGGTTTGGTATGGCACTTTTGCCCAGGATCTGGGGCAGCTTTCGCCGGTATTTTACATGTTTACCGACAGGGAAAAGCTATTCAATATTGTAGAAGCTATTTGCGGGGCCCGCATGCACCCCAACTGGTTTAGAATTGGGGGCCTCTCCCAAGATCTACCCAAAGGATGGGATAAACTGGTAGCCGAATTTGTGGCCTATTTCCCCAAACGTCTTAAAGAGTACCAGCAAATGGTGATGCGCAACAGCATTTTCAAGGCCCGTACGGTGGGTATTGGTATTTACACTTTAGAAGAAGCCATTGAGTGGGGCGTAACCGGTCCGGGGTTAAGGGCTTGCGGTTTTGAATGGGATTTCCGGAAGAAACAGCCTTATTCCGGATACGAAAATTTTGAATTTGATATTCCCACAGCTCAAAATGGCGATTGTTATGACCGCGGTCTGGTACGAATAGAAGAAATGTGGCAAAGCCTGCGCATTATTGAGCAATGCCTAAAAAACATGCCCGAGGGCGATTATAAAGCCGATCATCCTTTAACCACGCCGCCCTTAAAAAAATATACCATGCAGGATATAGAAACCCTGATCACCCATTTTTTGGGCGTAAGCTGGGGGCCGGTAATCCCACCCGGCGAAGCTATGAGCTGCATTGAGGCTACCAAAGGAGCCAATAGTTATTACCTGACAAGTATCGGGAATACTTCGCCTTACCGGGTAAGAATACGTACGCCGTCCTTTCCGCATATGCAAATGCTGCCTTATATCAGTAAAGGTTATACCATAGCCGATCTGCTTTCCATTTTAGGCAGTATGGATTATGTATTGGCCGATATAGATCGATAAAATTTAAATAAGCGATGCTCACAGAAACAGAAATTCAGGAAATAGATCAGGAAATTATCCTGGTTCCCTACCGGAAAGCAGCTTGCATTGAGGCCTTAAAAATTGTGCAGCAATACCGGGGCTGGATTTCTGACGACACCTTACAGGAAGTAGCGGCTTATCTGCACATGTCGGTCGAAGAACTGGATAGTGTAGCCACCTTTTATAACCTGATTTTCCGCAAACCGGTGGGCAGAAATATCATTCTGCTTTGCGACAGCATTAGTTGCTATGTAATGGGCTACGAAAAAATTTATGAGTATCTGCAAACACGCTTAAACATCAAGTTTGGCGAAACTACTGCCGATGGCCGGTTTACCCTTTTGCCCAACCCATGCCTGGGCACTTGCGATCAAGCCCCGGCTCTGATGATTAACCATGAATTGTACAGAAATCTGGATGCAGAAAAACTGGATGAAATTTTAGCGGAGTATAAATAATGGAAAGGCCTTTAACCCAGCATATCAGCGCAGACCGGCCGCCTCTTAATTTGAAAGATTACCAGGCGGTGGGAGGCTACCAGTCTGTGCACAAGGCTTTGACTATGCCGCCCAAGGAAATCACCCAATTGGTCCAGGAATCTGGTTTGAAAGGCCGCGGAGGCGCCGGTTTTAGCACCGGTATGAAATGGGGGTTTGTACCAATGAATGGCTCCACCTCAACGAAATACCTGATCGCCAATGCTGATGAAATGGAGCCCGGAACCTTTAAAGACCGTTTCCTGCTGGAAGGTAATCCACATCAGTTAATTGAGGGAATGATTGTGGCCGCTATTGCCATCCAGGCCAATATATCTTTCGTTTTTTTACGATGGGCCTATAAAAAAGCTGCTCGTTTGCTCAGACAGGCCATTGCCGAAGCTTATGCCGCCGGTTACTTAGGAAAAAATATCCTGGGCAGTGGTTTTAATCTGGAAATGCACCTGCATACAGGCATTGGCCGCTATATGTGTGGCGAAGAGACCGCTCTGCTCAATGCCCTGGAAGGAAAACGGGCTACACCGCGTACCAAACCGCCTTTTCCGCAGGTAAGCGGACTATTTGGCAAGCCCACTATTGTAAATAACGTAGAAACTTTATGCAATATCCCCCATATCATTAACCAAGGCGCTGATTGGTTTAAAGGTCTGAGTGTTGGAGAAGATGCCGGAACCAAACTGTATGGAGTAAGCGGCCAGGTTAATAATCCCGGATTATGGGAATTACCCATGGGCATTAGCATACGCCAATTGCTGGAAGAACATGCCGGAGGCATGAAAGAGGGCTACCGGTTTCGAGGATTGCTACCCGGAGGAGCTTCTACAGATTTTCTGGTCGAGGAACATCTGGACACCAAAATGGACTTTAAATCTGTAGCCGCAGCCGGCAGCCGGCTGGGAACGGGCACCATGGTTATTTTGGATGATCAAACCTGCCCGGTGGGATTTGTGCATAATCTGGAACATTTCTTTGCCCAGGAATCATGCGGCTGGTGCACTCCTTGTCGGGAAGGATTGCCCTGGACAGAAAAAATACTCCATTCCATTGAAAACGGACAAGGGCAAACCAAAGACCTGGATCTTCTGGAAATGCACACTCGATTTTTAGGTCCTGGTCATACTTTTTGTGCTTTAGCGCCCGGAGCTATGGAACCCCTGCAAAGCGCCTTAAAATATTTTAGAGTGGATTTTGAAAAACATATTACCGAAAAAAAATGTCCCTGGAGGTAAAGGATTATGGCCGTTATTTACATCGATAACAAACCTTATGATGCGGAACCCGGTAAAAACTTGCTGGAAAGCTGCTTGAGCCTGGGTTTTAACCTGCCTTATTTCTGCTGGCATCCGGCCATGGGTTCCGTGGGCGCTTGTCGTCAATGTGCCGTAAAGCTTTTCAAAGACGAGCAGGATACGAAAGGCCGTCTGGTGATGTCGTGCATGGAAATGGTGAAAGATAATATGTACCTATCCATTGATGACCCCACAGCCAAAGCTTTCCGGGCGCAAATTATTGAATGGCTGATGACCAACCATCCACACGACTGCGCCATTTGCGACGAAGGCGGCTCTTGTCATCTACAAGATATGACCGTGATGACCGGTCATGCGTATCGCCGCTATTCATATAAAAAGCGTACCTATAACAATCAATATCTGGGTCCATTTATTAACCATGAAATGAACCGTTGCATTCAGTGTTATCGTTGTGTGAGGTTTTATAAAGATTATGCCGGAGGCGATGATTTGGATGTTTTTGCCGCTCACAATCATATTTACTTTGGGAGGGCCGAGGATGGGATCCTGGAAAATGAATTTAGTGGCAACCTGGCCGAAGTTTGCCCTACCGGCGTTTTTACCGACAAAACCCTGAAAGAACATTATACCCGAAAATGGGATATGACCATGGCGCCTTCCGTTTGTCAGCATTGCAGTTTAGGCTGCAATATTATTGCCGCAGAGCGATATGGGGAACTTCGTCAAATAACCAGTCGCTTTAACAGCGAGGTAAATGGTTATTTCATCTGCGACCGGGGCCGTTTTGGATATGATTTTGTAAACAGCCCAAACCGAATTCAGCAGCCTTTAATTCGAAGCAGAATTCCTGAAGCTACTCATAAAACAGATTTACTGCTTTACCTGACTGAGTTCTTAACCGGAAAAACCATTGGAATTGGCTCTCCACGGGCATCCCTGGAATCGAACTTTGCCTTAATGCAACTGGTAGGAAAGGAAAATTTCTACCAGGGCATCTCAGAAACCGAAGCACAACTACTGAGTTTCATCCTACAGGTTTCAAGCTCAGACAGCATTCACATCCCTTCTTTAAAAGAAATAGAGCAAGCCGATGTAGTGCTCATTTTGGGCGAGGATATAACCAATTCTGCCCCCAGAATGGCTCTCTCTCTCCGCCAGACCGTGCGGAAAAATCCATTAAAAAAAGCACAACAAATAAACATCCCGGCATGGCATGATGCGGCTCTCCGCGAACTTGCCCAGGAAGATAAAGGAGCGCTTTTTATCGCTTATCCCACCCAAACCAAGCTGGAAGATATCAGTGCCTCCACTCTTTATAGAGCACCAGATGATATTGCCCGTCTCGGGTTTGCCATTGCAAACGCTTTGAATAGTACTTTCCCGCTACCGGGTAATTTGGATGAGGAAACTTTAAATCTATCCCGAAATATTGCCCCAATTTTGCAACAGGCCGAAAATCCGCTGATAATTTGCGGAACGAGCTTGTATAACCTGGCCATTCTTAAAGCCGCAGCCAATATTGCCTGGGCTTTAAAGCTTCCGGAAAAGAAAGCCAACTTAAGCTTTATCGTTCCAGAATGTAATTCTATAGGCCTGGCCATGATGCAGGCCCCTTCTCTGGACCGGGCCACCGAAGTATTGAAAAAAGAATCGAAAACCAACCTGGTAATCCTGGAAAATGATCTGTACCGCAGGAATAATTTAGGCCAAATCGATCAAATTTTTGAGAACTGCAACCAGGTGGTAGTACTGGATCATTTACACAATCCAACTACTGCAAAGGCCAGCGTATTAATTCCCGTAGGCACTTTTGCCGAATCTGACGGTACAATTGTAAATAATGAGGGCCGGGCGCAACGATTTTTTCAGGTATTTGCCCCTAAAAATGAAAATTTATTGGAAAGCTGGCGTTGGCTGGAAGAAATCCGTCAGTTTAAAAATGAGGAACAGACAGAATTTACCGGACCGGATGAGCTGATGGCCCAACTGGTAGAAAGTATGCCCCAGTTTAGAGGAGCAGAAAATGTAGCGCCACACAGCCAGTTCCGTATAGCCGGACAAAAAATCCCCCGGGAGCCACATCGTTTTAGCGGACGCACCGCTATGCTAGCCAATATTAACGTCAGTGAGCCAAAACCGCCCCAAGATCCGGATACACCGCTATCTTTTACCATGGAAGGTTTTCCGGGAATACCGCCTTCGCCATTAATACCATTTTTCTGGTCGCCGGGCTGGAACTCGGTGCAAGCCATCAACAAATACCAGATCGAGGTGGGCGGGCCTTTGCATGGTGGCGATCCGGGGAAACGCTTGTTCCGGGAAACTGCCGGGTCATCCACATTAAACTTTTTAAATCATATCCCCCAGGCTTTTAAGCCCGCAGCAGATGAGTGGCTGATCATTCCCTTGCCGCATATTTTTGGCTCGGAAGAACTGAGCATTTACACAAACGGTATCGCCCAGTTATCGCCTCAACCCTATATCGCTATCAGTTCAGTCGATGCTACCAGCCTAAACATCCGCGAAAGCGAAATAATCCAACTTCAAATACAAGGACTTAGCTTCCAGCTACCAGCAAAAATACGGAATGAAATGCCAGCAGGCGTGGCAGGTATTCCTTATCAAGCTGAGGGATTAACCGGAATTGGCTGGCCCGCAACCGGCATTTTAACGAAAGGAGTTTTATGAGCACTTTTTGGTCTGTTATTCTGATGATTCTAATTGTGTTATTTGTGATAACCACCATTGCGGCCTGGCTAATCTGGCTGGAACGGCGCTTATTGGCCCTGTGGCAAGATCGCTACGGACCTAACCGGGCTGGCCCCTTTGGTTTATTCATTGTAGTAGCCGATACCATTAAACTGTTTTTTAAGGAAGACTGGATACCGCCTTTTGCGGATAAAAAAATCTTCATTTGGGCGCCGGCAATTGTAGCGGCCGCAGTGCTCATGAGCTTTATGATCATCCCTTTTGCCCCGGGGATTGTTATTGCGGATTTGAATGTGGGTTTGCTTTTTTTCCTGGCCATGTCCTCATTGGGCGTTTACAGCATTGTTTTAGGAGGCTGGGCCTCCAATAATAAATACGCGTTGCTGGGCGCTTTACGCGGAGCCTCTCAAATGATCAGCTATGAGGTTTTCATGGGGCTTTCTCTGATGGGTGTGGTCATGCTTTCCGGATCATTCAGACTTAGCGATATTATTCTGGCCCAGAAAGAACATTGGTTTATCATTAGCCAGCCGGTAGGCTTTGTGATTTTTCTAATCGCCGGAGTAGGCGAAACGCATCGTTTACCATTTGATATTCCGGAAGCTGAAAGCGAATTGGTGGCCGGATTCCATTCTGAATATTCGGGAATGAAATTTGGGATGTTTTTTATTGGCGAATATTTGGGCATTATGTTGATTTCGGCCATGCTGGTCACCTTGTTTTTTGGAGGATGGCTGGGGCCTGCTTTTTTACCCCCGCTGGTATGGTTCATCCTGAAATGCTTTGTGTTCATTGCGTTTTTCATTTTACTGCGGGCCTCGCTTCCCCGCCCCCGTTATGACCAGCTTATGGAATATGGCTGGAAGATATTATTACCTCTGGCCTTATTGAATTTATTGATAACCGGAGCAGTTGTATTGTGGATGAAATAATTTGATTTAAAAAACGATGCCATGATCAGTTTACTCAGAACCATATGGCTTACCCTGCTGCACATGTTCCGGAAGAGGGAAACCATCCAGTATCCGGAACAAAAGGCGCCTCTGCCTCCGCGTTGGCGTGGACGAATTGTATTAACCCGCGATCCGGATATGGGCGAACGCTGCGTGGGTTGCTATTTATGTGCAGCAGCCTGTCCGGTAGATTGCATTTCATTACAAGCAACCGAAGATGAGCAGGGTCGGCGATATCCTGAATTTTTCCGCATCAATTTTTCCCGTTGCATTTTTTGCGGCTATTGTGAAGAAGCCTGCCCCACCTATGCCATTCAGTTAATTCCGGATTTCGAAATGGCCGAATACAATCGCCAAAACATGGTATATGAAAAAGAAGATCTATTGATAGACAGCCAGGGGAAATATCCGGGTTATAATTATTACAAAGTGGCCGGATTGGCCGCAGGCATTAAAGGCAAAGGCGAGGGGGATAATGAGGAACCGCCGGTAGATATACATAGTTTATTGCCCTGAAACATATACACCATAACATAAACAGGAGGCTCCTACCGGAGCCCACAAAAACCATTCTGATTGCTAAAAACAGGGTGCTCCTCCGGAGCATGAAGCAGGCAGGAATAACCAAATTCTACAAGACCTAATCTTTTACAATCGACGATATGGCATGATGAAGAAAGCAAGGAAAAACATTCCGGCTAACTTCCGGTTTTAGAACGTAAAATGCAGAGTTCAACATCACCTTGACTTGAATCATAAACCGGAACACATCAGCTCCAAAGGAGCTACCTGTTTATAGATTTAGATAAGGAAAGGTTCTGCTCCGAAGGAGCATCCTGTTTATAAATAAATTATAAAACTATGGCCAGCACCTATTCTAAAATATATCTACAATTTGTTTTCGCGGTTAAACACCGACAAAGTTTAATAGCCAAAGATCACAAAGAAGAACTACACAAATACCTCACCGGCCTGGTTCAAAATCGTTCAGCTAAAATGCTGGCCGTGCATTGCATGCCTGATCATGCGCACTTATTTGTAGGGCTTAAACCCCATGTAAGGATTTCAGATTTTGTAAAAGAAATAAAGGTAGAGAGCAACCAATTTATCAATAACAAAAAATGGATCCGTGGAAAGTTTAGCTGGCAGGAAGGCTATGGTGTCTTTTCTTATTCTCACTCACATATTCATCAAGTAATACAATATGTACTGAACCAGGAGACACATCATCAAACCAAAACATTTAAGCAGGAATATTACCAATTGTTACAAAAATTCAATATCCCTTTTGATGAAAAAAATGTGTTTGACTTCTCAGAGCACACATAAAACCAAAACCTTATGGAAATTACCTTTTACTTAACTGCTGCTGTTACTCTTTTTTCAACCTTCATGGTTATTAGCAGGCACCATCCGGTGCATGCCTTACTATACCTTATTGTTTCCTTGCTTTCCTTATCGTTGATCTTTTTTTTGCTGGGAGCGCCTTTTGCCGCCTTGCTGGAAATTATTATTTACGCCGGAGCCATTATGGTCTTATTCATCTTCGTGATCATGCTTTTAAACCTAGGCACAGAAACGGCTCAACAGGAAAAAGAATGGCTAAAACCCAGAATCTGGATCGGTCCGGCCATACTGGCTTTCATCTTATTTATTGAATTACTGTACCTGATCCAAATTGCACAGGCTCCGGCCTATCTCATTCAGCCTGTTGATTCTAAAGAAGTAGCCATTTCATTATTCCGGCCGTATTTAATTGGCGCCGAACTGGCCGCTATGTTATTAATGGCCGGCGTGGTAGGCGCTGCCCATATCGGGCAACATAAAAAATTAGTTTATCACCGGTTTTTAGCAGAAAAGGAAACTCCATGAATGCCCCTATACCTATAGAAACAGTGGTATTGCTGGCTGCCCTGCTTTTTGCGCTTGGTATTGCCGGCGTAATTATCCGCAAGAACATTATCTTCATGCTGCTCTCCGTAGAAGTAATGTTAAATGCCGCAGGACTGGCTTTTATTGCCGCAGGCTCCCGTTGGGCGCAGCCTGATGGACAGGTGATGTTTGTTTTTATTCTGGCGATGGCCGCCGCCGAAGTCTCGGTGGGGCTGGCGCTCATCCTGCAGATCTATCATCAGCATCAATCCTTAGATATCGACAAATTAAAAGAAATGAAGGGCTAAAGCAGGCAGGTAAAAATTAGCAACTATAAACAAACAAGTATGACGAATAAAAATAACTCCAAGAGTGGCTATTCTGAAGTGAATGGGTTAAAAATGTATTATGAACTTCATGGACAAGGCAAACCACTTGTTTTAATTCATGGTGGTGGCTCAACCATTCAAACCTCTTTTGGAAACGCTATTCCTCTGCTTTCAAAAAACAGGCAAATTATTGCCGTAGAACTGCAAGCCCATGGCCGTACAAACGACCGGAACCAATCCTTAAGTTTTGAACAAGATGCCGATGATGTGGTACAGCTTTTAAAAAACATTCAGATCAACAAAGCCGATTTTTTAGGCTTTAGCAATGGCGGCCAAACTACCATAGAAATTGCCTTAAGACATCCCAGTATGGTTAACAAAATTATTCTGGCTTCAATCATTTTTAAGCGAAGTGCTACTCCTGCGCAATTTTGGGAGGGCTTTGAGGGGGCAACTCTAAATGCGATGCCCCAAGTTTTGCAAGAAGAGTTTTTGGCTGTCAATAATGATCCGGTTGCACTGCAAAATATGTTCAACAAAGATGTTCAAAGAATGAAAGGGTTTAAAGGTTGGACCGATGAACAAATAAGTTCCATAAAAGCCCCCACATTAATTATGAATGGCAATCTGGATGTTGGCAGCGTTGAGCACGCTGCTGAAATACATCGTCTGATTCCAAATTCAGAATTAGTCGTCTTGCCCGGAGGGCATGGGCAATATCTGGGAACCATGGAATCCTTAGAAAATGGCCAATGGAAACAACAATACACCATTCATTTAATCGAATCATTTTTGGACAAATAAGGCAAGAAACTAAAAACGACTGATTACAAATACCCATATCGTGATGAGTAATATAAATAACCTTTTATGGCTCATTCCAACTTTTCCCCTTGCCGGATTTCTGATTCTGGCACTGGTAGGCAAGCGCCTGCCCCATAGCATGGTAGCTTTAACCGGTGCCGGCAGCATCAGCCTTTCGGCTATTTTATGCCTCGCTATTGGCTTTCAGTTTATATCGATGCCTCCCGCAAGTGGATATTTTGCTCAAACTCTATGGAGCTGGATCAACATATCAAACTTTAATCCCAAAATCTCCCTCTATTTAGACTCCTTATCCCTGGTTTTTGTGTTTATCATCACGTTTGTCGGCGCCCTGATCCATATTTACTCTGTCGGGTTTATGGCCTCAGACAAAGATTACTCTCGCTTTTTTGCCTGCATGAACCTCTTTGTTTTTTCTATGCTTTTACTGGTTTTGGCCGATGATTTATTGCTTCTGTATTTAGGCTGGGAGGGGGTAGGTTTATGCAGCTACCTGCTCATTGGTTTTTGGTATGAGGATCCGATAAATGGGTATGCCGCCCGCAAAGCTTTTCTGATTACCCGCATTGGCGATACGGCCATGATGATCGGGTTGTTTGTGATCTTTTATCAATTTGGCACCTTGTTTATCCCCGAAGTTTTATCTCAGGTTCCGGCGGTTTGGCAATCCAATGCTTCTATCATTACCCTTATTGCCCTACTACTTTTAGCCGGAGGAGTTGGAAAATCAGCACAACTGCCTTTGCAAACCTGGCTGCCCGATGCCATGGCAGGCCCTACGCCCGTAAGCGCCTTAATTCATGCGGCAACTATGGTTACTGCCGGCGTTTATCTGCTTGCCAGGATGCATGTTATTTTTCAGTTTTCCCCTTTTACACAAATGCTGGTGGCCATCATTGGGGCTTTTACCTTATTGCTGTCCGGACTCAGCGCCTTGGCCCAATCCGATATTAAACGGGTACTGGCTTATTCTACCATCAGCCAGATCGGCTATATGTTTTTAGCGCTGGGACTGGGTGCCTGGACTGCCGCCATTTTCCATTTCATGATCCATGCTTTTTTTAAGGCTTTACTATTTCTTGCCGCGGGAGCAGTAATAGAATCCCTGCATCATGAACATAACCTGTTTAAAATGGGTGGTCTGAAAAACAAACTCTCCCTGGTTTTCTGGACCTTTTTAATTGGCTCGGCATCGCTGGTGGCGCTTCCCCTGGTAAGTGCCGGTTTTTACAGTAAAGATCAAATACTTTGGTATGCCTGGGCCGCAGAAAATGGGAACCCCGCCCTATGGCTCATGTCTATGTTAGGGGCTTTTCTTACCGCAGCATATACCACACGACTCATGATCCTTACTTTTTGGGGCCAGCCGAAAAGCGAAATATCACATCCTCCAGGTAAATGGCTAACCATCCCCTTAATCATCTTAGCATTTCTTTCTTTGTTTGCCGGCTTTATAGAGCTGCCGCATAATTTTGGTCATCTTACCCTTTTATCTGATTTTCTGCATCCGGTTTTACCTCCAACCGCACTAAACGCTAACCTGCATGTAGAGGAGTGGTTTTTTCAAATCCTGGCTGCATTTACCACTTTTGGCGGAATCTATATCGCCTGGCTTTTTTATTACAGATATCCTGCCTGGCTTAGCCAACTAAAGCAATCGAACGGGATGCTCAGCATTTACCGTTTTTGTTTTTCAGGCTGCGGATTTGACAAGCTATACGATACCTTATGGGTGAGACCGATTGTTTTCATCTCTCAAATAAATAAAAACGATGTAGTGGATAAACTTTACCAGGGCATTACCCTGCTCAGCCTGCGACTTTACCGTTCTCTTTCATTTACGCAGTCTGGCTCATTGAGGTGGTATGTTATGGGGCTGCTTATCGGTTCAATTATCCTATTAACTATACAAATATTGTTATGATACTCGTCTGGCTCATCGGCATCTTGATAGGGGGCGGCTTATTGGCTCTTTTCATAGGGCAATGGTCTGTTAAATTACCCCGCTGGATTGCTCTGTATATTCTGCTGGGCGGCTTTTTAACCATTATCACTTTCTGGGCAGGCAATTATTTTTCATCAGACCAGGATGCAGTTTGGCTTACCCAGTTCCGGCAAACCTGGATCCCATCCTGGGGCATCAATTTCCACCTGGCTATTGATGGGCTAAGCCTGCTATTATTGGCTCTGACCTTTTTCCTAGGAATCCTGTCGGTACTTTGTTCCTGGAATGAGATCAAGGAAAGGCAGGGCTTTTATTACTTTAATTTATTATGGATTTTGGCCGGCATTTCAGGGGTTTTCATGGCCATGGACCTTTTCTTGTTTTATTTCTTTTGGGAAATGATGCTGATCCCCATGTATTTCCTGATTGGAATTTGGGGAAGCGAAAACCGGGTTTATGCCGCTTATAAGTTCTTTATTTTTACCCAGGCCAGCGGTTTGCTCATGTTACTGGCCATTCTGGGTTTATATTTTACCCATGCCCATCACACCGGCGTTTTTACCTTTAATTATTTTGAATTATTGGGAACCGAATTCACGGACGGAACAGCTCAATGGCTAATGCTGGGGTTTATGATTGCCTTTGTGGTGAAGTTACCCATTGTTCCCTTTCATTCCTGGCTACCCGATGCACACAGCGAAGCACCAACTGCCGGAAGCTTAATTTTGGCCGGACTGCTTTTAAAAACCGGCGCCTATGGCCTGTTTCGCTTCGTGATCCCCTTATTTCCGGAAGCTGCCCATCAGCTGGCTCCTTTAGCAATGCTGGCCGGCGTAATTGGAATTATTTACGGAGCGCTTATGGCCTACTCTCAAACCGATTTGAAACGTTTAGTAGCTTATACCAGCGTAAGCCATATGGGCTTTGTTATTCTGGGGATCTTTTCATTCAATCAACTGGCTTTTCAGGGAGTGATGATGCAATTAATAGCCCACGCCATAAGTACAGGAGCGCTTTTCCTTATGGCCGGCATGTTAAAGGAGCGTTTGCATACTCGCGATTTGCAAAAAATGGGCGGCCTTTGGGAACAGATGCCCCGCATGGGGTTTACGGCCATCTTATTTGCCATGGCTTCTTTGGGCTTGCCTGGCCTGGGTAATTTCATTGCCGAGTTTTTGATCTTATTGGGAGCCTTTCAGGCCAATGTCTGGATGACCGTTTTTGCCACCCTGGGGCTGATCTTCTCGGTTATCTACTCTTTACGGATGGTCCAAAAGATATTTTTAGGTCCGAAAAAAACAACAGAAGCAATCCGGGATTTCTCCTGGCGTGAAATTCTGATCATGGCCAGCCTGATCTTATCCATTAGCTGGCTGGGAATTTATCCGCAGCCGATCATAGCTACTGCCGGGCCAGCCATGATGCACCTAGAACACCTTTCTGCCGAAGAAAACCCTGGTACCAAAACATACGATAAAAATATACTAACGGATCCGCAAACAGAAGCGCACAAAAAATAGCAGAGCTATGTCTGGAAATGATCTTTACGCATTAGTCCCTTTACTGATACTAGCCGCTTCTTCGGTATTGGTGATGTTACTGATTGCCCTGAAACTCAGCCATCGCCTCATCCAACTCTTTAGCCTGTTGCTTTTTGGAATTGCCTTTTTATCCCTCTTTTTCATCAGTCCGGATAATATCCAGCCACTGCTAATCATAGATGGATTCTCAATATTTATCATGGGGCTGAACATTTTTTCCGCCCTGGTGGTCAATATTCTTTCCTATATCTATTTTGACGAGAAAGAGGAAAATCCCAAAGAATATTATGTCCTGCTCTTTCTTTGTACTCTTGGGGCCTGCGTGCTGGCAGTCAGCCAACATTTTATTTCCTTTTTCCTGGGGCTGGAAATCCTGACTATTGGACTGTACGCCCTGATTGCCTATTTACGGGGGCGGCATCATCCCATCGAAGCCGGCATCAAATACCTTATTCTGGCAGCTTTTTCTTCTGCATTTCTCCTTTTTGGGATGGCGCTCATCTATCTGCAAAGCGGACAGATGCAATTTCTGGCTATTGCCCATCACATAGTACTTTGGCAGCACTTACCTCCATTTTTTATCATAGGAATGTCCATGATGCTGGTTGGAATTGGCTTTAAGCTGGGCATTGTTCCTTTTCATATGTGGACAGCCGATGTGTACCAGGGAGCACCAGCTCCGGTTACGGCTTTTATTGCCACTGTTTCTAAAGGCGGCGTTTTTGCTGTCCTGTTTCGTTTTTTTATAACCATAAATGTTTTCCGTTTCCAAAGTCTGATACTGGTTATGATTTTTATTGCCATTGCCTCCATGATTGTGGGCAATTTGCTGGCTTTAAATCAAAATAACGTCAAACGCATTCTGGCCTATTCTTCTATTGCTCATTTAGGATATTTGCTGGTAGCCTTTATTTCGGGAAATAGTTTGAGTCTGGAGGCAGTAAGTTTCTACTTGCTGGCTTACTTCATCACCACTTTAGGAGCTTTTGGCGTAATAACCTTACTATCCAACCGCCAAACGGATGCCGAAGATATTGAAAGCTTTCAGGCTTTATTTTGGCGACAGCCGGTTCTGGCCTGTGTTTTTACAGCTTGCTTATTATCCCTGGCCGGGATTCCGCTTACCGCCGGATTTATTGGAAAGTTTTATGTGCTGGCTGCCGGCTTGCAATCGGGCTTTTGGGAAATGGCTATTATTTTGGTTCTAAGTAGCGTTATTGGCTTATATTATTATCTACGTATTATTACCCGGATGTTTTCCGTTCAGAAAGATATAGTTACACAGGAGAAAAAAGCTCATCCATTTTTTTACCTGCTAAGTAGTGTGGCTTTGTCTTTTTTAACCCTGCTGATCCTTTGGTTTGGAATTTTTCCGGCCAAGCTGATGGCCTTGATTGAACAGTTTTCGATTAGATAGGGGCGAATCTACGTATTCGCCCTCTATCAGATTTTGCCTTCAGGCAAAATCTAATAGGCAAAAAA
>DASQIU010000131.1:0-4547 GCA_035631395.1 Daejeonella sp.
GATATGCCTGATTTAAGTACTGATCAGGGTATGCTGTACGCTAAAGTAGCTGCTCTGCTCGAAAATAAATCAGTTGACCGCCTGATTGGGGTAGGTCGCCAGATCCGTCAATATGCCGTGCAGTTTCCTATGGAAACCTTGTTTTTTGAAACTACCGATGAGCTGCTGGAAAAGACCGCTTCCTTAAAGTTTTTTAACGAGACGATTTTGCTGAAAGGAGCCCGTTCCTTTGAATTTGAGCGTATCAGTAAGGTAATTAGTCAGAAAGTTCACGAAACGGTTCTGGAAATCAATTTATCGGCTCTAGAGCATAATCTGAACTTTTATAAATCGCATTTAAAACCCGGAGTCAAGTTAATGGCCATGGTGAAGGCCTTTTCTTACGGCAGCGGAAGTTTTGAAATTGCCAATCTGCTTGAATTTAACAAGGTAGATTACCTGGCCGTGGCTTACGCCGATGAAGGCGTTAGTTTGCGTAAATCGGGTTGCCATTTACCCATTATGGTGATGAATCCTGATAGCGGGTCTTTTGACACCATTATTGCCCATCATTTGGAGCCCGAAATCTACAGCATTAGGATACTGAATGAGTTTGCCGAAGTGGTCGAGCAAAAGAAGCTCAGTAACTACCCTGTACACATTAAACTGGATACGGGCATGCATCGTCTGGGTTTTACGGAACAGGAAGTAGGAGAGCTGCTGGAACTCTTGAAAGAGCACCGGGTTTTGCGGGTACAGAGTATTTTTTCTCACCTGGTGGCCAGCGAAGATCTCCATCAGGATGAATTTACCCAATATCAGATAGATTTGTTTAAACGGCTTTCCACTCAGATTCAGGAAACGGTAGGATATCCTTGCCTCAGGCATATTTTAAATACTTCGGGAATTAGCCGCTGGCCTCAGGGGCAGTTTGATATGGTGCGGCTGGGCATTGGCCTATATGGCATTGATCCGGTTGAGGCACAGAAATCGGCTTTGCAAACGGTTACTTCGCTAAAAACCAGTATTTCGCAGATCAAGGAAATTCTGGCTGGCGAAACTGTTGGCTATAATCGCAAAGGAAAAATGCCGCAGGGTGGAAAAATTGCCACCGTAAAAATTGGCTATGCCGATGGTTACAGCAGGGCTTTGGGAAATGGTATGGGGGAAATGTTGGTAAATGGTAAAAAAGTGCCAACAATTGGCAACATTTGCATGGATATGTGCATGCTGGATGTGAGCGGCCTGGATGAGGTTGCCGAAGGCGACGAAGTTATTGTGATGAATGAGCAAATCAGGGTGGAAGAGCTGGCTCATAAGCTGCACACCATCCCCTACGAAATATTAACCGGAATATCACAGCGTGTAAAACGCGTTTATTATTATGAATAAAATTGCAAGAATCATCCTTGATTACCTGATCAAAGGCGCTTTGGTTGTTTTGCCTTTAGGCGCTGCCATATTTTTTATTTACTGGATAGTTTCCAAAATTGATTCAGCCCTGAATTTAAGCGACACTTTCTGGGTAGATCAGGCCGGACGCCCCATTTACATTCCCGGTTTGGGTATTGTAATGGTGCTGGTGATATTATTTGTGGCCGGCATTGTGGTTACCAATTTTGTGACCGAACCTATTCAGAATTGGTTTAAACGCTGGCTGAACCGTCTGCCGGTGTTCGGATTTATCTATAATTCGGTAAAAGATCTGGCCGAAGCTTTTGTAGGCGATGAAAAGAAGTTTAGCGAACCGGTTTTGGTGGAGATCAATGAAACTGGACTAAAAAAGATTGGTTTCCTGACCCAAAAAGACCTTTCGGGCATTGAACTTCCGGGGGAAGTGGCGGTTTATTTTCCGTTTTCTTATTCCTTCGCCGGACAGTTATGCATTGTGCAATCCAGCCGGGTAAAACCACTGAAAATGAGCGCTACCGAAGCCATGAAACTGGTTGTTTCAGGCGGTGTGGGGCAGGTGGAGTAGCTTTCGTTTGTCGTCGGTCGTTCATCGTTTTCGGGGGGGATTGGTTAATTTGTGCTTTTGGATCGTTGTTCGTCTGCCGTCTATCGTTATTCGTGAAAATTCTATTAATTCGTGCAATTTGTGTTTCTTGATTAAGGCCCTGCCATCTAAACCCGATTAAAGTGGAAAACCCGGAATGGAGCGTAGATAATGGCTTTAATTGACGTAGAAAGCTTTTCGCGGAATGAGGATTTGGAACGGAAAGCGGGACTAGCGGGAGCGATGAAATAGTGGAATTGCTTTTCTGAAAATCAAAATGTCGTGCATCGTAGGTCGTTCTTCGTCTCTCGTTCTTCGTGAAAATTCCTGTAATTCGTGTTTCTTAATTTCCACCAAGCTTAAAACTCTCTAAAACATGCCATTTCAGGCCATCATGTTTCAATAGGGCATATTTTTTAACGTTAAAGCTGTGTTTAAACTTTCGGTCTTTGTAATCCTGCCAGATCAGCGGAAAAATTTCCGGCAATACATCCCGGTAGGCAATGGTAATATGCGGATGAAAGGCGCCTTGTTTATGTTGTTCCCGTTTATCAATGGGATGTTTTTGAAACAATTCTATAATGCTTTGATGCAGATTTAAAAGTGCCTGATTGGGATGGGCCCGGATAAATACCACCCGCGGTTGGAAAGCCCCGAAATTTTCCAAAACCTGTTTAAATGGACTGAGCTGAGCAGTTTGTAGGTTTAGCAGCAGGATCAGTTGTTTTTCAAATGCATCTTCCGACCAAAAAGGAGGATATAGCGTAATGTGTACCGGCGGCCTTAGTGCTTTCTGGACCCCAAATTTACGGGAACATTCCAGCCGGATCTGGTGAATTTGTTCGCTTAAGCGGGCTGGTGGCAAAATTCCCAAAAGGTATAAACTGGACACGTTTATAAATGCATTTGTATATGATGTACTAATTTAATTAGCATTTTGTTTTATCTTTGGGCGTGGATTCTGCAAGCGTATTACGTCATATTGTGCATATCGATCTGGATTCTTTCTTCGTATCGGTAGAGCGGCTGAAAGATCCTTCTCTGCAGGGTAAACCTGTATTGATTGGCGGTTCGTCTGATCGCGGGGTGGTGGCTTCCTGCAGCTATGAAGCCCGAAAATTTGGTGTTCATTCGGCCATGTCTATGCGCAAAGCCCGGATTCTTTGTCCGCAGGCCATTATTATTGGCGGAGATTATCTGGCTTATTCTACAGCTTCTAAGGCTGTTACTGAAATTATCCGTAACGAGGTGCCTTTGTTTGAAAAAACCTCCATCGATGAGTTTTATATAGACCTTACGGGGATGGATAAGTTTTATGGATGCTATGAGCTGGCTTCTGCGCTGCGGCAAAAAGTTATCCGCGAAACGGGTTTGCCTATTTCCTTTGGCTTATCGGCTAATAAAACGGTTTCTAAAGTAGCTACCGGACAGGCCAAACCCAACGGGCAGCTATTTGTGAAGCATGGTCAGGAAAAGGCTTTTTTAGCGCCTCTGCCCGTTGGTAAAATACCTATGATTGGCGAACGGGCATGCGAAGTTTTGCGGGGTATGGGCATTAGCCAGGTAGGTGAGTTGCAACAACAATCTTTGCAAACCTTGGAACGCGTTTTTGGGAAAATGGGAACCATGATGTGGTATAAAGCCCAGGGTATTGACCCTTCGCCTGTAGAGCCCTACCATGAACGTAAATCCATCTCCAGCGAACATACCTTTGAAGCCGATGTTCAGGAGATAGGCATGTTGGAAGAACTGCTCATTTCCATGACCGAACAGCTTACCTATCGCCTGCGTAAGGAAAATAAATCGGCGGCTTGTATTGCGGTAAAGATCCGCTATTCCAATTTTGATACCTGCAGCCAGCAAAGCAAAATTGCCCCAACGGGTGCAGATCATGTGCTTTTTCCGGTCATTAAACAGTTATTTCATCAGTTGTATCAGAAGGGGCGGCCTATCCGGCTGATCGGGGTGCGTTTAAGTCAGCTTTCGGAAGGCCCTTTTCAGGCAAATCTGTTTGATGATTATGAGCGTCAGTCTAAATTGTATAAAGCTTTAGATGTGCTGAATAGCAAATATGGAGTAAAGACCATTAGCCGGGCCGCCACCATGGATTATTCCACCCGGGAATTTAATCCCTTTAACGGGAAAACGGCGGAGGAATAGAATTTTCGTTTTTCGTTCGTCGTCTTTTGTTTTGGGGTGAATTCGTAAAATCCGTGGAATTTGTGTTTTTTAATCAATTTATGTCACCCCTACGGGGTTCTAATGCGTGGCGTAAATTTCTGCTATAAATATGTCATCCCTCCGGGATTTTGCTTCTGGTATAATCTTAGGAATCTGTTAATCGGTTTAATCTGTGTTTCGAAATCCGAGGAATCTATAATCGGTTTAATCTGTGATTTAAAATCATCTGTGTAATCCGTTAATCGGTTTAATCCGTGATTCAGAAAATTTTTTGCGGTATAAATATGTCACCCCTCCGGGATTTTGCCTCTAGTATCTGAGGAATCTATTATTCGGTTTAATCTGTGATTCAGATAATTTTTGCGGTACAAATATGTCTCCCTCAGGGATT
>DASQIU010000132.1:0-9547 GCA_035631395.1 Daejeonella sp.
CCTGTTGAAGCGAATGCAATTCTTGCGAAAGCTGGAATTCTGCGTGACAGCGAAGATAGACCAGGTAAACCACTTCGTGACTTGTTGCGTAAAGGACAACTTCCTCATGCTTTTCAATCTGCTGGCATAGGTTCTTCATGGACAATCCCTCATTCAAGCAGGCGAATAGGAGTTTCATCAAACTTTCCGACACTAAGTCAACAAATTAGGGGAATTGCAATAAAACCAAAAGTTTCTACGACAGCCGACACTTCCGACCTTAAAAAACAACTTGAAAAAGCACGATTAAAATTCAAACCAGATACTATTAAATATTTGATTATAGCGGAAGCGCCGCCTGACAGCGTTGAACGCTTTTTCTATTATGACAATGTTCCACTGCTTACAACACAGAAGCACGACAGTTCCCAAGACAGCACCGCAGAAATACATAATGAACAATTTTGACACGGGCGACAGAAGCACGAACAGCTAACATGCGCTTAGCGAAAATGGCGGTTCCGTCGCGGAGGATCTCTTTCAAACTTTAAGAATTCGGAAAAACTTATAGCCTCAGCGGCTTGCCTAATTTTTCCGGCGAATTGAATAAGATATATCTACTTCTAGTACCAACATTTAAGGCTGGGCAGAAAACTTGTGAAGACTTCTCCAATATTAAGTTTTCATTAAACCACAAAAAAACTCTACCAGGTTGATAGAGTAATAAAAATAAGTGCTACATTTGCACCTAGTTAAGCAATCAGAACTGGATTTTACAGGGAAATGAATAATATTTTTATCAAATACTACAACACAAGCAAGACTTCAAAAATGATGACTTGTTGTATGTGTATGCTTTAGGCATTGGTTGTATCGGGTAAAATCAAGGATATAAATAGTATAATTTAAAAAGTCCACCGATACATTCGGTGGTTTTTTTATTTTAAGACAAATTGAAAATGCAAACAGGAGTAAAAAATACGATAATGAAGAACCTTGAAAACATCAACAAAATGATGATGTGCTGCTGTATGACTACGATGTAGCCGTATGTAACCTTATTTCAAATCTTTTGAAAAGGCGTTACAGCATACCGTAACGCTTTTTTTGTTTCAATCAACAACGTAAGAAATTAAAGAACAATGTGCGTGCATTTACCTATCAGCCCGCACCATTGGCGGCTGTGGCTAAGGTCATCACTATACTGTTTAAATTAAATCCCAACCCCATTTTTGCAGCTTCCCCAAAAAAATTGCAGCAGAAGTAGGTTTCGTATTCTCACTGGCAATACTCGTTTTATTGCATCTGAATTACTTTACTGCGGCGTGGGCTTTATGTATATAATTGGTTGGTAGCACCGATAGTAAACGAACGAAATAATAAACTGAAAGTAAATGATAGCAATTAAAAATATATCCAAAACCTTTCGCCAAAAAAAGAATGTTTTCAAAGCTCTTGATGATGTGAGTTTGGAAATAGAACAAGGCGACATTGTAGGTATCATCGGTTTTTCGGGAGCAGGAAAAAGCACCTTGATACGTACGGTAAACTTGTTAGAAAAACCCGATGCGGGACAAATTGTGGTAAACGGAAAATATTTAACGAAATTAAGCAACCGAGAATTAGCGGAAGAACGCAAGAAAATCGGAATGATTTTTCAGCATTTCAATTTGCTTTCGTCAAGAACCGTTTTTGACAATGTGGCTTTGCCTTTAGAATTAGACAAGGTAAGCAAAACAGAAATCCACAAAAAAGTAAACGAACTTTTGAAAGTTGTCGGGTTAGAAGATAAAGCAAACGAATATCCCAAAAGTCTTTCGGGCGGACAAAAACAGCGTGTAGCCATTGCAAGAGCATTGGCAAATGACCCCTATTTGTTGCTTTGCGATGAAGCCACAAGTGCATTAGATCCCGCCACAACGCAATCTATTTTACAACTTTTGAAAGACATCAACCAACGATTGGGTATTACCATTTTGTTGATTACTCACGAAATGGAAGTTATCAAATCTATCTGTAATCACGTTGCCGTAATTGACAAAGGAAAACTGATTGTAAAAGGCACTTTGGAAGATATTATTTCCGACAAAGAACACCCGATTATTAAACAATTTACAATTTCTAAAACGATGAACATACCGCAATCACTAAGCAGTAAGTTGCAGCAGGAACCAACAGCTGGTTTGTTTCCTTTGGTGGAAATTGAACTAAACGGCAACATTTCATTTGAAAAACTGCTGTCAGTGGTTTACAGCGATTACAAAATTCCATACAAATTGATAACGGCAGATGTGGAATTTTTAGGCAAAGCCCATTTCGGAAAATTGCTATTGCAGCTGCAAGGCAATTCAGACGAAAACCAACAAGCCATTCAGTATTTTAATCAAAACAACATTCAAAACACGATAAAAGGATATGCTTGACGAAACAACATTTTCATTGCTTTTAAAAGGACTTTGGGAAACTGTTTTTATGACATTCGTTTCGGGGTTCTTCGGTTTTTTATTGGGCTTGCCCATAGGAATAGTTTTATTTCTCACACGAAAGGGGCAACTTCTTGAAAACCGCTTATACAACCGTGTTTTATCGGTGTTTGTAAATATATTTCGTTCCATTCCGTTTATTATTTTAATCGTGTGGCTGATACCGTTTACAAGGGCATTGGTAAATACTTCCATTGGCATAAATGCGGCACTTGTTCCGCTTAGTATTGGTGCGGCACCATTTATAGCACGTTTGGTAGAGAATAGTTTGCTTGAAGTGCCAGGCGGTTTGATAGAAACAGCAAGGGCTTTGGGGGCAAGTCCGTTGCAAATCATCAGAAAAGTATTGCTTCCCGAAGCGTTGCCTTCACTTATCAATAATGCAAGCATTACATTGATAACCTTAGTTGGTTATTCTGCAATGGGCGGTGCTGTCGGCGCAGGCGGATTGGGACAAATAGGCTATCAATATGGCTATGTTGGTTACAATGCTTTTATTATGAATACGGTTTTGATTTTATTGATAGCATTGGTGTTTGTCATTCAGTTTTCGGGCGATAAACTTTCAAAAAAATTTAATCACAGATAACAAAAGAGAAAATGAAAAAAATAGAATTTTTAAGTTTAGTGGCTGCAAGTTTGTTACTCCTTAACTCTTGCGGAAATTCAAGAAAAAACGACCCGAATTACATAAGGGTTGGCATTACTTTGGGATTGGAACAGGAAATAGCCGAAGTAGCAAAAAAAGAAGCAAAAGAAAAATACAATTTAGATGTAGAATTAGTTACGTTCAACGATTATGTGATTCCAAACGAAGCATTGAACAATGGCGAAATTGATTTAAACGCATTTCAGCACGTTCCGTATTTGGAAGAACAATCCAAACAAAGAGGTTACAAATTAGCGGTTGTGGGCAAAACGTTTGTTTACCCGATTCTGGCATATTCCAAAAAAATAAAAAACATTTCCGAACTCAAAAACGGTAGCACAATTGCCATTCCCAATGACCCGACCAATGGCGGACGTTCTTTGTTGCTGTTAGAAAAAAACGGTTTGTTGACATTGAAAAGTGATGTTGGCTTATTGCCAAAAGTAACTGACATTATTGAAAATCCTAAGCAACTGAAAATTTTTGAAATAGAAGCACCGCAATTACCGACAGTATTAGATGATAAGCAAGTAATCATTGCCGTTATCAACAACAATTTTGCGGCACAGGCAGGATTAGACGCTGAAAAATTTGGCATTTTGAAAGAAGATAAAGAGTCGCCTTATGTGAATGTGATTGTGACAAGAGAAGACAGCAAGGATTTAGAAAAAGTGAAAAACTTCGTGAAAGCGTATCAGTCGGAAGCCGTTGAAAAAGCAGCCGAAAAAGCGTTTAAAGGCGGAGCGGTAAAAGGTTGGTAGCACAAATTATTTGAGATGATAAAGAAGATTTTAAACAACACGATTTTTCGCCTACTTGTTGGAATTGTACTTGGGCTTATTTTGGGGAATTATCTGAATGAAAAAACAATTCAGATAGTCCTTTCATTGAAACATATTTTTGGGCAAATCATTTACTTTTTAATTCCGCTAATTGTTGTCGGTTTTGTAGCAGCCTCCATTACCAAACTGTCCGATAATTCATCAAAAGTATTTGGATTTGCTTTGCTGTTGGCATATTCTGCCAGTGTTGCAGCCGAGTTTTTTTCTTTGTTTTTGGGTTATCAAATCATTCCAAGATTAAGCATCTCCAGCGAAATGGGGAATTTAAAAGAGATTCCCGAACAGATTTTCAGGTTAGATATTCCTGCCATTTTTTCGGTAATGACAGCTTTATTTTTGGCTTTCCTGTTGGGATTGGGAACACTTTGGACAAAATCCAAAAACATGGAAAACATTTTAGATGAGTTTCGGGAAATCGTGAGTTTGCTGATTAAGAAAATACTTCTTCCGATTATTCCCCTTTTTGTAGCTCTTAATTTTACGGTGTTGAGTTATGAGGGATCTATTCAATACCATTTACCTGTTTTTCTGAAAGTGGTTTTAATCGTAATTGCGGCTCATATCGTTTGGCTTTCCATACTTTACGCATTTGCAGCAATCATCAGCAAAAGAAACCCCTTGCCTTTGATTAAAAATTATCCGCCTGCCTATCTTACGGCTATGGGAACAATGTCGTCAATGGCAACTTTGGGCGTAGCCATAGAAGCTGTAAGAAAAAGCAAGTTGCTGAAACCCGAATTGAGCAACTTTAGCATTCCGTTTTTTGCAAGTATTCATTTGTGCGGTTCTGTAATTACGATTGTGTTTTTTACAATGAGCGTTTCGCAAGTTTTGTATGGGCACCTTCCCGATATTGGAACAATGGTTTTGTTTGTTTTCTTGCTTGCCATATTTGCTGTTTCTGCACCGGGCGTTCCGGGCGGTACAGTTATTGCCTCTTTGGGACTAATTACTTCCGTATTGGGTTTTGACGAAGCAGGACTTGCGTTGTTACTTTCCATTTTTGCACTGCAGGATAGTTTCGGAACTGCAACCAACATTACAAGTGACGGAGCATTGGCCTTGATAACCGAAACGTATTACGACAAGAAAAGTGCGGACAGAAAACAACAAGACGAAGCCTAATAACAAGGGTTGGGCGTAATGGCGGGTAAAGTGCTTCGTATGAACATTATTGCTAAATTTAAGCCGTGTGCTTCGTATCAACGGCTGTGCTAAAAACCCCCACTAAAAACCCTAAACAAAATGACCAAATTCCATCCTTTATTCAGCATTGGAACAGTAGGAATGATTCTTACAGCAATCCTACATATGTTTTTATCATTAGGTCTGTCTTTGACGTCTGTTCATGCGACTTTCTTTATTATGTATCCAGTATTTTTGTCTTTCTTAATATTGGGTGTTGTATTTACAGTGAAGAAACAAAAAGCATCTTTGACAAGCTAAATTAGTGACCACTTTATCATTTATGAAAGGCTCCGTTTTCAGCAGGAAATCGGCGGATATTTCTGTTTCATTTCTTTGTCAACGTTTGCAGATTGTTTCTTTCCTATATCCAACTATTTAAAATCATTAATAAACATTTATTTATGAATAGTAAAAGAAAATCAATAAAAGACCTGGATCCCAAAGCTTACGAAGCCATGCTTAACTTAGAAGCCTATGGTAAAACCTGCACTATAAATCCAATTCTAAAAGAGTTGATTAAAATGCGGGCATCACAAATCAACGGCTGTGCATACTGCCTGGATATGCATACAGAAGATGCTTTGAAATTAGGCGAAAGCTCCAGAAGAATTTTTGCTCTATCTGTTTGGCACGAGTCACACTTATTTTCAGAAGAAGAAAGAGCCATATTGCAACTGACCGAGGAAGTAACCCGCATTTATGAAAATGGAGTAACTGACGAAACCTATCAGAAAGTTGTGAGCCTGTTTGGCGAAAAAGCGACGGCTCAGATTATCATGCTCATTGTTACCATTAATTCATGGAATAGAATTGCTGTATCAACGAAACTGATTTATAAACAGTAAAGGATGCCAAAAACAGTTAGTGACAACCCACTTACGGGAAAAACTTTTATTGAAAAAAATAAAAAAATCAACAACATGAAAATAACATGGTTACTTGTAGCAGGGCTTTTTGTATCGTTTACAATTGGTTTTTATATTAACTCGATGTTGGCCCAACCCATTTAAATAGACAACTCGCCAATAGACAATAAAAAGCAAAACAATATGAAATTAGGAGCATTTTCAATCAGCCTAAATGTGAAAGACTTAAAGACATCAAAAGAATTTTACGAAAAATTAGGTTTCAACGTTTTCGCAGGAAGTATGGAACAAAACTATCTTATCATGAAAAATGACCATGCACTCATCGGACTTTTTCAGGGAATGTTTCAGGGTAATATTTTGACCTTTAATCCAGGTTGGGATGAAAATGCAAAAAATGTAGAAACCTTTGATGACATTCGTGAAATTCAGCGACAATTAAAGAATAGTGGACTTTCATTAACAAGTCAAGCTGACGAAAAAACTACAGGACCAGCAAGCCTTATGCTAACTGATCCTGACGGAAATGTAATTCTGTTAGACCAACATCGCTAATCCAAAATAAACTAAAATTTCAGCTTCATCATCCGCAAGGAAAAAAGTCGGCATTAGTACTATGTCCGTAAAAGTTTAAACTTAGCTGATGCCATTTTATTGGGCAGCGGAAACAGAAATGGTTGCCATTTTAAGCAACATAACATCTATAATTTCTCAAAAACAATGCAGACAGATAATTTACTGAAACAAATAAGTTTCATAAAAGAGATTGATAAGTTAAAATACATACAACGTAAAACTAAACTATTTAATAGCGATAGAAACGAAAATGACGCTGAACATAGTTGGCATTTAGCTATGATGACCATTGTATTGGCTGAACATTCCAACAAGCCAATAGACGTTCTAAAAGTTTTGAAAATGGTTTTAATCCACGACATTGTTGAAATTGATGCCGGCGATACTTTTATTTACGACACTTTAAAAAATCACTCCAATACCGAGCAGGAACTTATTGCGGCTAAACGAATTTTTGGACTTTTACCAAAAGAACAAGCAGAAGAGTTTATAGCAATTTGGCAAGAATTTGAAGACGGAATTACAGATGAGGCAAAATTTGCAAAATCAATGGATAGACTTGAACCATTACTTCAAAATACGTCAAACAATGGCGGAACCTGGAAAGAGTTTAATGTGCCTTATCAAAAAGTTTATGACAAGAAAAAAGCAATTAAAGACGGCTCAATCCTAATTTGGGATTACGCCGAGAACTTACTTAATGAGAGTGTTAAAAAAGGAATTCTCTTAAAAGAAACTGATTGACCGAAAATTAATTTACTACCCCGCTCTTTCGAATTTCTCCCCCTATATATTTTCTTAATTTTCTATCTGTCCGGATCTAATAAGTACCCTCGCTCCTACTTTATCCAAAAAAATCGCCGGGTAAAACGATGCCGCTCAGCCTGGCTTTAGGTACCACAAAAAGAATTTTTTTTAACAATTAGTTGGAATATTAAAAGAATGCCTCTTATTTTTAGAGTTATGCGTTATGCTAGTGCAACACTGCTAACTTGAACCAAATAAGAATCCAAGTTTGAAATGACAAACCAAATTGAGATTACTACACAGAGATTAATTCTGAAAGGCATTACACCTGCCATAATACACGAGCTATATAACACAAAAACCAAAGATGAAATCATCCGGTACTTTGGTTTTGATGAAGAGGGTTATGAACGTTTTAAGGAGATGCACGAAAAAGGAATGGAAGCATATCGTCTCTCCTCGTTTTTCTTCTTATTGATAGATAAGCAAAACAATTTGCCCATTGGTGAATGTGGTTTTCATACATGGAATAATGCACACCGCAGAGCTGAATTATTTTACAGTATAAGAAGTGGTGCTGATAAACAAAAAGGTTTTATGACAGAAGCCGTGCAGGCAGTTTTGGATTTCGGATTCACTGAATTAAACCTGCATCGCATTCAGGCATTGGTAGCAGATTGGAATATCCCTTCTGTGAAACTATTATTACGTTACGGTTTTACAAAAGAAGGAACTATGAGAGAAGATTATATAGTGGATGGAAAAAGTGAAAATTCTGATTGCTATTCCTTATTAAAATGGGAATGGCAAAAATGAGGACGCCGCTTCAAACAAACTTTTGTTTAAGCAGGATATCTCCATTGAAACAATAGTACGAACGCACCAAATCGGTTTGCCGGAAAAGTGACTGAATGAGCATCGAAAAGTAGTAATAATCAAATAAAGTAAAAATCATGCAGGAGAAAAGACTCTTCTTATTGATGATTTTGGTGGTAATAGCATCGTTAAGCCCGTAAATGCTCAAGATGTTAAAATAGGATTGACTGTTACGCCTTTGGGAGAATACGCCGTATTCAGAAAACCATTATACGGTGGTGCAAATTATTCCGGCGATGGTTTTTACATAGTTGGAGTAACAGGTCAAATCCCTCTGGCTCCCCGGCTATATATGGAAACCGGATTTGAATATTCTAAACATACCCTACTAATCAGCCCCAATCTTCCACCAAACGTGGATAAAACACCATACAAATCAAGTTTCAAACTCGCAAGCATCCCTGTAACCTTGAAAATGAACTTTCTGAAATATCTTTTTGTTAATGGAGGATGTTTGTTGGATTTAGATACAAGTTCTTCGAGTCCCATAGATAATCAAACCGGATTAGGAGCCATCTTGGGAACCGGGATACAGCATGATTTCAAATTTGGAGGAAGCCTCATTGTGAATCCTTATTTAAAATGTCATTCATTAATGCCTTTCTCTCCAGGGCAATATCATCAAAAACTTTTTTATTCAGGCATACGGATTGGATTCATGTACAGTTTATCAAAATAACGCTTGGCAACAATGCAAACTCTAAACTGAAGCAAGGAATCAACATTGAAAAAATAAAAAGCCATGAGAAAAATTATCGTCTTATCCATGATTTCATTAGATGGAGTAATGCAAGCACCCGGCGGCCCTGAGGAAGATACATCAGGAGATTTCCAATATGGCGGTTGGGTTGCACCTTATGGTGACGATGTTTATGACCAGGTTGTGGAAAAGGAATTGAAACCTGCAGATTATCTTTTGGGCCGGAAAACATTTCAGATTTGGGAAAACTACTGGCCTGCGCATGCAGATTTTTGGCCAGGTATCAATGATGGTACAAAATACATCCTGTCCAAGACCCTGGAAAAGTCGGATTGGGAAAACTCCGTATTCCTTAAAAGCGTAGCAGAAATTCAAAAAGTCAAAAACTCAAAGGGTCCTGATATTCAGGTTTGGGGCAGTAGTGAACTCGTTCAGTTATTGCTTAAAAATGATTTAGTGGATGAACTCCGGCTAAAAATTCACCCGTTAACTCTGGGCAAAGGGAAAAAGCTATTTGACGATAATGCGATTCCAGCTGCATTTGCATTAAGAGAATGTATAGTTACAACAAAAGGAGTAATTATTGCCAACTATAAACGGGCTGGAGAAGTCAAAACAGGTACTGTTGGAGCTTAAAGCAA
>DASQIU010000133.1:0-22109 GCA_035631395.1 Daejeonella sp.
ACCATGGGTACAGCCCTATACCAGCGATATAATTAAAGAATTGGCAGCCAAAGGAAAAAAACGCTTATTGGTTTTTTGTCCGGCTTTTGTGGCCGATTGCCTGGAAACCGTTTATGAGATTACGGTAGAGTACGCCGAAGAATTTAAAGCTTTAGGCGGAGAGCAAGTGCAATTGGTAGAAAGCTTAAATGATCATCCCAAATGGATAGAAGCCATGGAAGGTTTGGTTAAGAATGGTCGCTGATTTGGTTTAGAATAATCCCGGTTGCTCCGGTATTGGTTTCTACATATTCTTTTGCTGCTATTCCTTTTTGGGAACGATAGTTTTCATCAGTCAGCTTTTCCATTGCTGTGTTTAGTTCTGAATAGTTTTTGATTGAAAAAGCAGCGCCCAGCTTAATCAGATCTTTAGCTTCCTTAAATTTGCCATATTCCGGGCCGAAAATAAGGGGCAGGCCAAATGCCGCGGCTTCCAAGGTATTATGAATCCCTTTGCCAAAACCTCCGCCGATATAGGCAATATGCGCATATTGATAAAGCGATGAAAGCATGCCGATATTGTCAATAATAATGGTTTGATACTGGTTAAGATTTGCATTTTGACCGGCTTCAGAATAGCGGATAGATCTTCCACTTGGGCGGGATTCTAAGGCTTTAATTTTTTCTTCGCCGATTTCATGAGGAGCAATAATAAATTTCCATGCCGCATAAGTTTTGCTGAGCTGGGAAATTAATTCTTCATCTTCCGGCCAGGTGCTGCCTGCTATAAAGGTTAAACGATTATTACAAAATCTTTCTACGATGTTTATTTTTTGGGGATTTTGGGCGTTTTTGGCAACCCGATCAAAACGAGTATCGCCACTAAGGCTCGCATTTTGCAAGCCGATTTCTTTAAGCAGCTCAATACTTTCCTCATTCTGAACAAAAAAATGTGAAACGCATTTTAGCATTCTCCGGTTCAGCGAGCCGTACCATTTAAAAAAGGGCTGGTTTTTTCTAAAGATAGCTGAAATAACATATAACGGAATTTGTTGTTGGTGAAGCTCATTAAAATACTGATACCAGTATTCGTACTTGGTAAAAACAGCCATTTTAGGGTTAATCAGACGGATAAATTCACGGGCGTTTTGGGCGGTATCTATAGGAAGATAAAAAACATGATCGGCTAAAGGATAGTTTTTCCTGATTTGATATCCCGAAGGGGAAAAAAAGGTAATCAGGATGTGGCTGTCGGGCTGCTGGGATTTTAGTTGCTCTAAAACAGGCCGGCCCTGCTCAAATTCTCCTAAAGAGGCAAAGTGAAACCAGGTGTATTGTACGTTAGGCTTTACTTCTTTGGCAATATGTTGAAGCAAGCTTCGTCGCCCCTGGATCCATAACCTGGCTTTAGCGTTCTTTAAGGACGCAATCCAAACAAAAGCTTTGTAAAGCTGTATTGATAAATCGTACAAAAAAAGCATTAATTTAATTCCTATCTTCGGGCGAAGTTAAGGTTAAATGCATTATGATGTGACCAGATCTTCAGGAAACCTAATGTGAATTACTTGAAAAGATACAAAAACAATTTATTTTAAATGAGAATAGCTGTAATTGGTACAGGATATGTTGGTTTGGTAACCGGAACATGCCTGGCTGAAACCGGAAACACGGTTACCTGCGTGGATATAAATGAAGAAAAAGTAAAAATGATGCATGCCGGCCAGGTGCCTATTTATGAGCCAGGTTTGGATGTTTTGTTTCATCGCAATATTGAAGAGGGCCGACTTGATTTTACTACCAATTTGGCTAAAGCTGTTATTGATGCCGAAATTATTTTTCTGGCCTTGCCTACACCTCCTAATGGCGATGGAGCAGCCGATTTAAGCTACGTTTTGGGCGCTTGCAAGGATATCGCTAAAATTATTACCGATTATAAAGTAGTTATTACCAAATCAACCGTGCCGGTGGGCACCGCCGATAAGGTGATGCAGGTATTTCAAGAGCATACTTCGGTAGAGGTTGATGTGGTTTCTAATCCTGAGTTTTTACGTGAAGGGGTGGCTGTAGAGGATTTTATGAAGCCAGACCGGGTGGTAGTAGGTACCAATAGTGAGCGGGCCCGAAAACTGGTTGCCGAGCTGTATGCTCCTTATGTGCGCCAGGGCAATCCGATTATTTTTATGGATGAACGCTCTTCTGAATTGACCAAATATGCCGCTAATTCGTTTCTGGCTACCAAAATATCGTTCATGAACGAGATAGCTAATCTTTGTGAGTTGGTAGACGCCGATGTAGATTCTGTACGGAAAGGCATTGGTGCTGATGATCGTATCGGCCGGCGTTTCCTGTTCCCGGGGGTGGGTTATGGGGGAAGTTGTTTCCCTAAAGATGTGCAGGCATTGGCTAAATCAGCTCATGAACATGAATATGATTTTAAAATCCTCAATGCCGTTATGGAAGTAAATACCATCCAGAAAACAGTATTGGTGGAAAAAATGCGAAAGTATTATAAAGGCAACCTGCAAGGTAAAAAGTTTGCTCTGTGGGGATTGGCCTTTAAGCCAGCTACGGATGATATTCGAGAAGCACCAGCTTTGTATATTATTGATGAGTTATTGAATGAGGGTGCCCAAATTGTTGCTTTCGATCCGGAAGCGATGTGCAATGTAGAGAAATTGCTGGGCGATAAAATTGAATATGCCGGACATCAGTATGAAGCTTTAGAAGGAGTAGATGCTTTAATTATTGTGACCGAATGGCCCGTTTTCAGAACTCCGGATTTTGAGCGTATTGAAAATGCCATGAAACATAAGGTGATTTTTGATGGTCGTAATTTGTATGATTTGCAAAAAATGATTGATCTGGGATTCTATTACAATAGCATTGGTAGAAAGGTAGTTAGCGCATGAAACATAGAAAACGTATTCTGATTACAGGCGCTGCCGGATTTTTAGGTTCTCATTTATGCGACCGCTTTATTAAAGAAGATTTTCATGTGATTGGTATGGATAACCTCATTACAGGCAATCTGCACAACATTGAACATCTTTTTAAGCTGGAAAACTTTGAGTTTTATAATCATGACGTCAGCAAGTTTGTGCATGTGCCTGGTCAGTTAGACTATATCCTGCATTTTGCCTCGCCTGCAAGCCCTATTGATTATTTAAAAATTCCTATCCAAACCCTAAAGGTTGGATCATTAGGTATCCATAATTTATTGGGATTGGCCCGGGCTAAAAAGTCCAGAATATTAATTGCCTCTACTTCTGAAGTATATGGAGATCCTACCGTAAATCCTCAGCCTGAAGAATACTGGGGGAATGTAAATCCGGTAGGCCCACGTGGAGTGTATGATGAAGCCAAGCGCTTTCAGGAAGCCATGACCATGGCTTACCATACTTTCCATGGTTTAGAAACCCGCATTGTGCGTATTTTTAATACTTATGGGCCCAGGATGCGCTTGAATGATGGACGGGTTTTGCCGGCATTTATAGGCCAGGCGCTGCGGGGAGAAGATCTGACCGTTTTTGGAGATGGCTCTCAAACCCGATCATTTTGCTATGTAGATGATTTGGTAGAAGGCATTTATCGCTTATTGTTTTCGGATTATGCTTTGCCGATGAATATTGGTAATCCGGATGAAATAACCATTAAGGAGTTTTGTGAAGAAATCGTAAATCTAACCGGCACTTCGCAGAAAATAGTTTATCATGATTTGCCGGTGGATGATCCCAAACAACGTCGTCCGGATATTACCAAGGCAAAAGCTATTTTAAACTGGGAGCCCAAAGTAAATCGTGCTGAAGGACTGAAAATAACTTATGAGTACTTTAAGTCCTTGCCTAAACATGAAATCAAGCATAAAGACTTTTCGTATTATAACAAAAAATAATGGCTGAAAAAAAGATTCTGGTTACCGGCGGAACCGGTTATATTGGTTCACATACCGTAGTTGAATTGATGAATGCCGGTTATAAGCCGATAATTGTGGATAATTTATCCAACTCTACTGCCCGCATTGTAGATCAGATAGAGCAAATAACTGGCATTAGACCTGAGTTCCATAATTTTGATCTTTGCGATGAAAATCGGACGCTACAATTCATTAATGAGCATGCTGATATTAGTGGAGTAATCCATTTTGCCGCTTATAAAGCCGTTGGCGAGTCGGTTGCCGAGCCATTAAAATATTACTACAATAACTTCTATTCGCTTATAAATTTATTGCGGGCTTATCAGTCTAAGCCGGTAAACTTTGTTTTTTCCTCAAGCTGTACCGTATATGGGCAGCCGGAAACTTTGCCGGTAACAGAGCAGGCTCCGGTAAAAAAAGCCGAATCGCCCTATGGCAATACCAAACAGGTGGCCGAAGAAATATTGCAGGAAGTAGCCAGTGTAAATGAAAACATACGGATTGTTTCCTTGCGTTATTTTAATCCGGTTGGGGCACATGCCTCGGCTTTAATTGGCGAATTGCCTATTGGTGTACCTCAAAACCTTGTGCCGTTTATTACCCAGTCCGCCATTGGCAAACGTGGCCCCATTCAGGTTTTTGGTAATGACTATAATACCCCTGATGGAAGTTGCATCCGCGATTATATTCATGTGGTTGATCTGGCCAAAGCTCACGTAGCGGCCTTAAAGGCCATGGAAAAACCAGGAGCCACAGATCGTTATCAGGTTTATAATATTGGAACCGGAAAGGGAAGCTCCGTTCTGGAAGTAATCCTGGCATTTGAGCAGGCAACCGGCGTAAAGCTGAATTATAGCATAGCTGCCCGCAGGCCAGGGGATGTGGAGCAGGTTTATGGGGATGTTTCTAAAGCCGCTACAGAACTGAGCTGGAAAACAGAATTGGATCTGAACGAGATGATGCGCTCGGCCTGGGCTTGGGAAAAATATCTCCAGCAAAATCCCTTGTAAAGGCAAATGCATATTTTGCTTAAATTCGGTTTTAATATTTTATCACGATTTTCTCTTATATAATGTCTTATACATTTAATCTTCAAGCCAATAGCAAAATATTAATTACCGGAGGCGCCGGTTTCATCGGCTCGCATGTGGTTAGGCGTTTTGTGAATACTTATCCGGATTATCAGATTGTGAACCTGGATAAATTAACTTATGCCGGCAATTTGTTAAATCTGAAAGATATAGAGGATAAACCTAATTATCGTTTTATAAAAGGCGATATTGTGGATGCTGCCTTTATTGAGCAGCTTTTTGCCCAGGAACAGTTTGATGCGGTAATCCATCTGGCTGCCGAATCGCACGTAGATCGTTCAATCAGTAATCCGCTGGAATTTGTGATGACCAATGTGGTGGGTACCGTAAATCTGTTGAATGCTGCCCGCAAACATTGGGAAAGTCGTGATGAGCATACTCGGTTTTACCATGTATCTACCGATGAAGTTTATGGTACTTTAGGGGAAGATGGCTTGTTTACTGAAGAAACTGCTTATGATCCGCACAGTCCATATTCGGCTTCTAAAGCCAGTTCAGACCATTTTGTGCGAGCTTACCAGGATACGTATGGCATAAACACCGTTATTTCTAACTGTTCTAACAATTACGGTTCGCATCATTTTCCAGAAAAACTGATCCCATTGTCTATTCATAATATTAAAAACAATCTGCCTATCCCGGTTTATGGAAAAGGAGAAAATGTGAGAGATTGGTTATGGGTTGAGGATCATGCCCGGGCCATTGATGTGATTTTCCATAAGGCACAATCAGGTACTACATATAATATAGGCGGTCATAACGAGTGGAAAAACATAGACCTTATTCATGTGCTTTGCCAGATTATGGACCGGAAATTAAACCGGGAACCAGGTACTTCGGCCAAGCTGATTACATTTGTAACAGACCGGGCCGGACACGATTTGCGCTATGCCATTGATTCTACCAAATTACAAAAAGAGCTGGGCTGGGTACCCAGTTTGCAATTTGAAGAAGGCTTGGAAAAAACGGTCGATTGGTATTTGCAAAATACCGAATGGTTGTCTAATGTAACCTCCGGCGATTACCAGAATTATTATCAGGAACAATACGCCCATCGCTAATGTTCGGCTTGTTTAAAAAATCAAAACCTCAGTCACCGGAGCCAGAAATTAACTTTTCCAAGCTCGGCGCCGATTTGCACTCGCATTTGATTCCGGGTGTGGATGATGGCGCCCAGAATGTAGAAGAATCAGTAGCTCTGGTAAAGGTAATGCAGGAACTGGGCTTTAGTAATATCATTACTACTCCCCATATCATGGCCGATTACTATCGAAATACCCGCCAAAGCATTGAAAAAGGTCTGGAGGTTTTACGTGAAGAGTTGCTGCGGCAAAATATCCATATGCCGGTGGAAGCAGCCGCCGAGTATTATCTGGATGAAACCTTTGAAGCCCGGCTTGATGAGAATGATATGTTGACGATGGGAGACGGGTTCATACTCTTTGAAATGTCGTATATTAATTTTCCACAGAACTTATTTGAGACCATAGAAAAGATAAAAGATAAAGGATATAAACCTATTCTCGCTCATCCCGAAAGGTATCCTTATCTTTTCGAATCCATGGAAAAATATCAGCGCATTAAAGAAACCGGCTGTTATTTCCAGCTTAATACTATTTCCTTAACGGGATATTATGGTAAGGCCACTCAAAAAATTGCCGAACAATTGGTAGATGCCATGCTGATTGATTTTATTGCCAGCGATATGCATCACCTTAAACATGCCAATGCCTTAAAGAGATCTTTGCAATTGCCTTATGTGCAAAAACTCCTGACGGATTACCAGTTGCAAAACGAGTTGTTGTAGTTGGTTTAAGAGGGTAGGGGTTAGAGTTTAGTGTTTAGAGTTTAGAAAGGCTTCACTCTAAACTTCTTTTTTTACTAACCTCTAAACACTAACCTTTAAACAAATAACCTACTCATATCTCAACGATTCTACCGGATCTAGTTTAGAAGCTTTCATTGCCGGATACAGACCTGATAAAAGTCCAACGCCGATACATAGGGTTAATCCAAGTATGATCCAGCCCCAAGGCATCAAAAAGGAGCCGCCCATGGCCATCGAGAGGACATTGCCGATAATAATTCCTAACACCACACCGGTTATACCTCCCATTAAACAAATCACGGTAGCTTCTATTAAGAATTGGCGGCGGATTACTAAAGGAGTAGCGCCAATAGCTTTGCGGATGCCTATTTCTCGGGTGCGCTCCGTTACCGAAACGATCATAATATTCATCAGGGCAATAGCAGCGCCGATTAGGGTAATGCCGCCAATAACGATACCTCCTATCCGCACTGACTTTAGGTTATCTACCAGCGTTTGAGCAATGGCATCACTTTTAGTAATTTCAAAATTATCTTCATTGCCGGCTTTTAAACCACGAATATTCCGGAATAAGCCGGTAGCCTCGCCAACAGCCGATTCCATTTGCTGGGCATCGTTGGTCATTACTGAAATGGTATAAGATGGGTTAGGTATGGTGCTGATTTGCTTGGCTTTAACCAGAGGAATTACGCAAATCTTGTCGCCGCCAAAGCTTGTGCTTACTCCTTTTTCGGCAAATACACCAATTACCTGGTATTTATCATTGCCTACCAGGATAGTTTTATTTATGGGATCAGAGTTTTTAAATAATTTGGTTTTTATTTCCGATCCAATAATAACTACACTGGTTCCAAACTCCAATTCGGCCTGAGAGAAATTTCGTCCAGAGGCCAATTTATATCCGGCAGTAAGGATATAGTTTTCATCAGCTCCTAAAACAGCAATGTTAGGATTGGTTTTTTCATTCCCAAATTTTGCGGTTCCGGCAAAAGAGGCAAAGGTATTTACCGAAATAATGGCCTGAAAATTAAAGGAATTTTTAAAATCAATAGCCTGCTGATAGGTAACGGGTTTAAAGCGTTTGGGTTGCTGCCCGCTACCGCCAATCCGTATGCCTGTTCCTCGGTTTCTAATGGTAAAGGAATTAGCTCCCATACTGGAAAAGGTATTGTTTAGAGATCCTTCAATAGCATCAATGGAGGTAAGAATGCCAACCAGGGCCGTTAAACCAATAGCAATTATAATGGCTGTTAAGAAAGTGCGTAGCTTGTTTCCTTTGATAGATTGTAAAGCTACTTTCACATTTTCAGTGTAATTTATCGTGGCTGCCATAGTCCTAAGATATACATTTAGGTTAATTTGACCACCACAACCTGTAAAATGTTACGCGAGGTTTAATTTTTGCGATAAAATTTTATTTCTATATTTTAATCGCAATTTCAACAGAACTATAAAATTTCATGAAGAAGACCTGGCGCACCAAGCTGAAATTACATAAATGCATATTTGTCGGTTTGTTTGTTTTTCCGTTTTTGGTTAATGGTCAGTCAAATTCGGGTTTTTTGCTGGATGGTAAAGCCGTCATCGGTTCTCATGCTTTAGGGGCTGATATGTTGCAAAATAATTTATATGGGATAGATGTTTCCTGGCAAAAAGATATCAGCCAGAAAGAGGATGCCTGGAGGAAGCTCTCCAATGCCCAGTCATCTGGCTTAAGCTTTGTTTTCAGGAATTTGAATAAGGGATACCAGGATACTTCTGTTAATTCTCTGGGACAGTCTTACGGTTTAGCAGCACAAATAGAGTTTCGTCTTTTCAAACTCGGTAATACTTCTGTAAGTTTTACTCCGGCCATGGGATTGGGGTATATTACCAAAACCTATTTTACCGATCATCGCAACCGCGTTATTGGCAGTCATCTGAATCAGCTTATCAAAGCAGATCTTAATGCAGTTATACCTCTTTCTACAAATATGAATTTGCTGGCCGGCGCTGGTTTTTTGCATTACTCTAATGGTGGTTTTCAAATACCCAATGGCGGCCTCAATACGCTGAATTTATTTACCGGATTGCGATTTGGCAAGTCTTGGGTGAAGCCCAATATCTCGCAGAGTAAGTATAGGCCAATTCGAAAAAATTCGATAGAAGTAGCTGCGGGTATTGGTCGGCGAGGTATTTACCAGCAACGGAATGGTTTGTATAAAAGCGGTATGTATGGCGGATACAACTATTATATAAATGATTTGCTTAGGGCAAAAGCCGGTATAGATGCGGTGTATTATTATACGCCTTTTAATCCAGACCCCGAAAAAGCCCTGCAAACTTTTCAATATTATGGAACCTCTTATAGCAGATGGAGAGCTGGAATAAGTATTGGTCCGGAAATAAATCTAGGAAGATTTGGTGTAAATGCTCAAGTGGGGAAATATATTTACTATAATAGATATCATCAAGAAATAAACTGGTACTGGACCGCTACTTTTACTTATGCTTTAACGCCCCACATGGGAGTGCAGGGTAGAACGTATTTTCATAAAGCACAGGCCGATTTTATAAACTATGGTTTATGTTTTAAAATATAAAAGAAGTATCAGGCATACTTATACTTGGGGAAATGATAAGTATGCCTGATTTTATTTTAAACTGCAAACGAGGTGCCGCATCCGCAAGTGCTGCTGGCATTCGGGTTGTTGAAAGTAAATCC
Organism: Daejeonella sp.; assembly: GCA_035631395.1. Classification (GTDB taxonomy): domain Bacteria; phylum Bacteroidota; class Bacteroidia; order Sphingobacteriales; family Sphingobacteriaceae; genus Daejeonella. The sequence continues at coordinate 9,516 of DASQIU010000133.1, forward strand.
CCGGGCATTTAAACCATGTTGAAAATCTACTTCCATGCCGGCCAGGTATAGACCATGGGCTTTATGCATAAAAACCTTAATACCATCAATCAGGTATTCCTGGTCGCCGTCTTTTTTCTGGTCAAAACCCAGGATATAGTTCATTCCTGAACAGCCACCGCCTTCAACACCAAGTCTTAATCCAAAATCTTCACCCAGTTCTTGTTGAGCTATTAATTTTTTGACTTCTTGTTTTGCACCTTCGGTTAGGCTAACCGGGGCTGTTAATGACGCTGTTTCAGTACTCATAATTCTTTCAAAATGTTAGGCCAAATATAAGGTAAAATGCAGACTTTTGTGTGCTTCACAAGCTTTGTGACTAACAGCTAACAAATTTATGATGGTTGAGTTAATGTATTTTTTAGATATCCTGAAGTACAGTATTGCCGGAATAGTGGTTTTTTCTGTAGGATGGTTTATGGTGCGCAATTATTTGCAGCAGGTTTATAATCGCCAGCTCCTGACTATAAAAAAATCTAGCCTTGAACATACCCTTCCTTTAAAGCTGCAGGCTTATGAGCGGATGGTGCTGTTTTTAGAACGCATAAATCCTTCCAATATGCTGTTGCGATTTCATATGGAAGGAATGAGTGCCCGCGAATTGCAAAGCCTGCTTCTGGCCGATATTCGGGCAGAATATCAGCATAACATTGCTCAGCAGATCTATATTAGCAATCATGCCTGGGCTGCCGTTAAAAAAATGAGGGATGAAACCATCAATATGGTGAACAGTGCCGTATTAAGTTTACCCCAGACTGCCTCTTCGGTAGATTTAAGCAGAACTATCTTAAATCATTTGGCCCATCTGGAAGTAGATAATCCTTATGAAGTGGCTCTTTCTATTGTAAAACGAGATATTCATCAAATACTTTAAAATCCGGTTGTAATGAGCAAGCATAAATTTACCACCACCTCCGGAATACAAATTAAAGAGGTTTATACGGAGCCTAAGAAAGAGTTAAACCCTCTTCCCGGCGAATTTCCTTTTACCCGTGGAATTCGTAAAGACATGTATCGCGGCCGTTTATGGACCATGCGCCAATACGCCGGCTTTTCTACTGCCGAAGAATCTAATAAGCGCTACCATTATTTATTAAGCCAGGGTACCATGGGCTTATCGGTAGCTTTTGATTTACCCACTCAAATTGGGTATGATTCAGATCATGCCATGTCTGAAGGTGAAGTGGGAAAAGTGGGAGTGGCCATTGATTCTTTAAAAGATATGGAAATACTTTTTGAAGGCATTGATCTGCAAAAAGTAACAACCTCCATGACCATTAATGCTACAGCGCCCATTTTATTGGCCATGTATATTGCTTTGGCTAAAAAACAAGGGGCCGATTTAAAGCAGATCTCGGGAACCATCCAAAATGATATTTTAAAAGAGTATGCCGCCCGCGGAACTTATATTTATCCGCCTAAAGCTTCTATGCGCTTAATTACCGATGTGTTTGAATATTGCAGTAAGGAAGTGCCCAAATGGAATACCATTTCTATTTCCGGTTACCATATTCGCGAGGCAGGATCAACAGCGGTACAGGAATTGGCTTTTACTTTAGCTAATGGAAAAGCCTATGTAAAAGCGGCCATGGAAAAAGGTTTGGATATCAATGTTTTTGCCAAGCGTTTGTCCTTCTTCTTTAATTGTCATAATAATTTTTTTGAGGAGATAGCCAAGTTCAGGGCAGCCCGGAGAATGTGGGCCCACATGACCAAAGAATTGGGAGCTACCGATAGCGAAGCGCAAAAGCTGCGTTTCCATACGCAAACCGGTGGCTCTACCTTAACTGCTCAGCAACCCATGAATAATATTATGCGGGTTAGCAATCAGGCTTTGGCTGCGGTTTTGGGCGGTACGCAATCCTTACATACCAATGGTTATGATGAGGCTTTATCTTTACCCACTGAGGCGGCCGCAAAAATTGCTTTACGTACCCAGCAAGTCATCGCTTTTGAAAGCGGTGTTACCGATACAGTAGATCCTTTAGCCGGATCTTATTTTGTGGAAGCATTAACCGATGAGATTGAGGCAGCTGCCTGGAAATACATTGAAACCATTGATGCCATGGGCGGTTCGGTAAACGCCATTGAATCAGAATATATCCAGAACCAAATTGCGGAGGCTGCGTATGAGTATCAAACCGCGTTAGAAAGTGGCGAAGCTATTTTGGTAGGAGTGAATAAATATGTGGACGAAGCAAGCATGCAGCAGCCAGAGGTTTTCCGGGTGGATGATTCTATCCGCCAGTTGCAAATCGATAAGATTTCCCAGTTAAAAGCCTGCCGTAATGCCGCCAATGTAGAGCAGGCTTTGCAACAATTGGCTCAGGCTGCTAAAAACGGAAGCAATACCATGCCTTATATTTTAGCCGCGGTAGAGGCATACGCCACTTTAGGTGAAATTGCCGATACCTTGCGTCGTGAATTTGGAGAATACTAATAATTGTGATTTATTGAAATAATTAAACATGTCAGACCAAAAAGCTGAAAAGCGCTCTATTGTGTCCACCCGAGGGAAAATCTCGCTACTTTTCCTGGGTTCTTTACTCTATTTGTCGGCCTGTAGCCCGCATTTACAAGTAAGTCATTCAGAAAAGAAATTATATCCCATTGATCAAAACCAGCCGGTAGATTCTTCTATGCTGGCTTTTTACCGACCTTATAAGCAACATCTGGACTCTCAGATGAATAAAATTGTGGCCACCTCGGCTATCGAGATTGAAAAAGCAAAGCCCGAAGGTCCTTTAAATAATTTAATGGCCGATGCCATGTATGAGGCCGGAAAGCTGAATCATATTTCTTTCGATGTGGCTTATACCAATTATGGCGGTCTTAGAATTCCTTTGCCTAAAGGCGATATCCCACTGTTTAAAGTATTTGAGCTGATGCCTTTTGAGAACTTGATCACTACGGTAAAGTTTAAGGGAACTGATATGCAGGAGTTCTTTAACTATATCGCTCAAATGGGAGGGGATGCCATTTCTGGTGCCCGTTTTAAAATAAAGGATAAAAAAGCGGTTGATATTTTCATTAACGGCAAGCCTTTGGATCTAAGCCGGGAATATATCGTGTTAACATCTGATTATATGGCTAATGGCGGAGATGGTGGAGATATCTTTTTCAAAGCCACAGACCGCAAGGATTATGAATTGAAGCTTCGCGATGCGCTGTTGATTTATCTGGAAGGACAAACCAAGGCCGGTAAAACATTAAACCCCCAAAAAGATGGCAGAATCACTATTGAATAGACGAAATTTTCTAAAAAATACCGCTGCAGGGGCTGCTTTGTTAGCTTTAGGAATTAAGCCCGACAGCGTATTTGCTAAAGATGATCTAGTTAAATTAACCATTTTGCATACCAACGATGTGCACAGCCGCATTGATCCTTTCCCTATGGATGGATCCCGGAATCAGGGTAAAGGCGGGGTAGCCGGACGTGCCGCTCTGCTCAACAAGATTCGGAGTGAAGAAAAAAATGTATTGTTACTGGATGCCGGCGATATTTTTCAGGGAACCCCATATTTTAATTTTTATGGTGGAGAACTAGAGATGAAGATGATGAGCATGATGGGATATGATGCAGCCATTATGGGAAATCATGACTTTGATAATGGGGTAGAAGGCTTCTATAAGCAATTGCCGCATGCCAATTTCCCGATCTTAAATGCCAACTACGATTTTTCGGACACCCTGTTGCATGGAAAAACGCAGCCTTACAAGATCTTCAAAAAAGACGGGTTGAAGATCGGTGTGTTTGGTTTAGGGATAGATCTGGATGGTTTGGTTAATAAAGTGCAATATGGCAATACCATTTACCTGGATCCGGTAGCTCAGGCCCTGAAAATGGAAAAATTATTAAAGCACGAGTTAAAGTGTGATCTGGTCATTTGTCTTTCTCATTTAGGTTATAAATATTCGGGTAATAAAGTATCGGATATAGTGCTTGCTCAAAGCACCCATTATATCGATTTGATCATTGGCGGGCATACACATACATTCCTGGATAAACCCGAGTCAGTACGGAATTTAAATGGCAAAGAAACGCTCGTAAATCAGGTAGGATTTGCCGGAATTAATCTGGGCCGAATTGACTTTGTTTTTCAGCGTTCAAATAGCAAAAAACTGAGCTTTTCCTCTGAGGTAGAGGAAATTAACAATAATTTCAAAATATAGTTTTTTTAACAGAAAATTTTGTGAATCTTCGGAGTTCCGAAAAGTTATCAACATTCGCTTCGGCAACCATTGTAAACCAGAATATTATTAAATGTATATGGAAAAAACTTGTACTAAAGTGTGGAATAATTGCCTCCAAATCATTCGGGATAATATCCCGGCACAAAGTTTTAAAACCTGGTTTGAACCAATTAAAGCTTTAAGACTGGATGGGAATATTTTAACCATACAAGTACCAAGTTTATTTTTCTATGAGTGGTTAGAAGAGCATTATGTTGGTCTTTTGCGCAAAACGGTAAAAAATCAGTTGGGCGATGACGGACGTTTGGAGTATAATATTGTGGTTGAGAAATCATCGGCCAGCAAGCCATACACAACCAATATGCCTTCTAACGGAAATGGCGCTGAGGGTAAAAAACAGTCCATGCCCATGCCGGTTTCTTTGAATAAGGATATCAAAAATCCATTTGTTATTCCCGGTTTAAAGAAACTGCAGGTTGATCCGCAATTAAACCGGAGCTATACTTTTGAGAATTTTATCGAAGGCGATTGTAACCGTTTAGCCCGTTCTGCCGGTTATGCCGTAGCCGGAAAACCCGGAGGAACCTCCTTTAACCCATTGATGGTTTATGGCGGGGTAGGTTTGGGAAAAACGCACCTGGTACAGGCTATTGGGAACGAAATCAAGCGCACCCATACTGATAAGCTGGTGTTATACGTATCCTGCGAAAAGTTTACCCAACAATTTGTGGATGCCTTAAAGAACAATAACATCAACGATTTCGTGAACTTTTACCAGGCTATGGACGTGCTCATCATGGACGATGTGCATAACTTTGCCGGGAAAGAAAAAACTCAGGATATTTTCTTCCATATTTTCAACCATTTACACCAAACCGGTAAGCAGTTAATCATTACTTCCGATAAAGCTCCTAAAGATCTTTCGGGCTTGGAAGAGCGTTTGCTTTCCAGGTTTAAATGGGGCCTTTCGGCCGATTTGCAGATCCCTGATCTGGAAACCCGTATGGCCATCCTGAAAAAGAAAATGTACTCAGACGGTATTGATTTGCCTGGCGAAGTGATTGAATATGTGGCTCACAACATCGATAACAACGTTAGGGAATTGGAAGGCGCCATGGTTTCGTTGCTGGCGCAATCTACGCTGAACAAAAAGGAGATCGATCTGGGCTTAGCTAAAGCCATGCTGAAAAACTTTATCAAAAACTCCAGCAAAGAAATTTCTATGGAGTATATTCAGCAGTTGGTTTGCGAGTATTTTGAAGTTCCCATAGAAATGGTGAAGTCTAAAACCCGGAAACGTGAAATTGTTCAGGCCCGTCAAATTTCCATGTACCTGGCTAAACTTCATACCAAAACATCGTTAAAATCTATCGGCGCTTTCTTTGGTGGCCGCGACCATTCTACAGTAATTTATGCTTGCCAAACGGTGGATGATCTGATCGATACCGACAAAAAGTTTAAAGGTTATGTGGCCGATATTCAGAAAAAGCTGAAAATGAGCTAAACAGAAATAAGAAAGGCTGCCTAAATGGTAGCCTTTTGTTTTTTTAGGTGTTTTTTGAAAAATTAGAAAAGCAATATCCAGGGTTCTTAGGTTCCGCTAGCCCTGCTTTTCGTTCCAAATCCTCATTTCGCTAAACTTTCCAAAAGTTTAAAACTTTTGGAAAGTTTAGACTTCATTCCGGGTTTTCCACTTCAATCAGGTTTAGGTATGCAAAACCTGTACAATAAACTGTTTGAACTGTGTTTTTGTGATTGACTCTTCTATTGCCATGTTTTTATATCCCGGAGGGATATAAGGTCTGTAGAAAATACATTTATTATATCCACGACCCCTTCGGGGTCAAACAAAATAGACACATCCATGGCTATAAACGTTAGATGCCGCTGGCATCTGTTCATGCATCCAAGCAAACTAGATATAACTGTAGCCTTTTACCATTGTCCGAAAGGATAAAATGACAATAACTCCGGGACAGAATGGTTAAATCATTGCCCGCGTTAGGGATTGTAGCGGAAATCCTTTTTGCCCTCTTAGAAAGGGCAAAAAGATTGCAGCGGAAAGCCCGACCCGTAGGGGAACGCCCTAAAAAATAACGCGTGTAATTCCTAAAACAGCTTACAAATTCGCCAGGCCGTAATGTAAACCGGCTACATGCAGCGCCTGGTCTATTTTGTTTTCTTTTAAAAGATGATGAATTTCATCCAGCGTGTATTCCTCAACCGCTAAAAACTCATGATCGTCTAAAGTTTGCTCCTGGATTTTCACACCGCCCGTTAGCAAATAGGTAAAAGCCCGATTGTTGGCCGTGGCCGGATTAGGGTAGAGGCTGGCTACCAGTTTGCAGGTTTCAAAAACGTAGCCAGTTTCTTCTAAAAGTTCGCGTTTTATGGCCGTTTCAGGTTTCTCTCCGGCATCCACCACGCCGCCCGGAAGTTCCAGCGAAATGATATCGCCGGCATGGCGGTATTGTTTAACCAGAATGATCTTGCCCGTGGCGCTTATTGCCACCGCATTGACCCAATCGGAATATTCTAAAACAAAATAATCGTCTTTAACGGTTCCATCGGGCAGTTCAAGAGTATCTACCCTTAAGGTGGCCCATTTTTCTTTTACTAAATATTTAGAGGCAAGTTTGCGCCATTTTTCAATCATGTTTTTGGGATATTTTGGGTAAAAATAAAAAATCACCCAATGGGTTTATTGGGTGATTTTTATCGTGAAGTAAATTTTCTAAGGTTTTTACCAACTTCCGCTTGCTCCGCCGCCGCCAAAACTGCCGCCGCCAAAGCCTCCGAAACCGCCGCCGTTACCTCCGCCGCCAGAAAAACCACCAAATCCGCCACCGCTGCTGCGGCCCATTCCAGAGCCCATCAGCATCCACCAGAACGGACTGGCTCCTCCACGTCCGCCAATAACACGGCTTCCGCCACCACCGCCACGTTTAGAAAGCAGGAAAATGATGACCATGATGATGATGAAAACAATAAGACCACTGCCATCCTCTCCTTGTTGTTTCCGCTTGCGGGGTTCTTTGTACTCGCCTTTGGTATAGGAAATAATGGCCGATGTGCCGGCATCCAAACCCTTGTAATAATTGCCAGTACGGAAATTTGGGCTGATCTCGTTTTCGATAATCCGGCGGGCAATGGCATCGGGCAGGACACCTTCTATACCATAACCGGTTTGTATAGTTACCTTACGGTCTCCCAAAGAAACCAGCACCAAAACTCCATTATTGTTCTTTTTGCCACCAATGCCCCAGTTTTCTGCCAAACGCACGGCATAATCGGCTATATCATAACCTCCCAGCGACTTAATGATCACTACGGCAATTTGTGTGGAAGTAGAGTCGTCAAAAGCAACCAGCTTTTGTTCCAGTTGTTCAACCTGCGTGCTGCTTAGTGTATGGGTGTAGTCGTTAACTAAATGGTTGGGTTTGGGCGGAAAATCTTGCGAAAAAGCCAATACGGCGTTTAACAGAAGAAAAAAAGTAAATAAGGTTTTTCTAAAAATCATCGGGTATATAAATAATGGGGCTGGAATTAATGTCCATCCATAAATGAAATATCATCTGGAAGTTCATTTTTAGTGTCTTCCTGATGAGGGAAATAAGTTTGTAACTGTTTCCCGGCCAGGTGAACGGCGGCAATGATGCCTGAAACTATCTGCCCTTTTTGAAAATGGGTTAGCATGGTTTCTTTAGTGCTATCCCAAAAATCTGGAGGTACTACCTTGTTAATGCCAGAATCGCCAATAATGGCAAATTTCCGGTCGTGCGTAGCAATATAAATCAAAACCCCGTTGCGTAAGGTGGTTTGGTCCATCTCCAGCTTCTTGAAATAATTAGCCGCCCGGTCTAAGACCGGCTCGCTACATTTTTTCTCTACACATACCCGTATTTCGCCCGAGGTGAAATGCTCGGCTGCTTCTACCGCTTTGCGGATATCATTTTGTTCTTTCTCGCTAAAAATGCCCATTTTGTATTTCTTTTTCGAAAATAACTGGTCCGATTAGAATTCTACTTTAGGAGCTTTTTCAGAACCAGCTTCGGCCTGGAAATATCCCTTTTTCTGGAATCCAAAAATTCCGGCGGTTAGATTATTCGGGAACGTTCTAATAGTGGTATTATACTCTTGAGTAACCTGATTAAATTTCATGCGTTCTACGGAAATCCGGTTTTCGGTACCTTCTAACTGAGATTGCAGTTCCAAAAAATTCTGATTAGCTTTTAATTCCGGATATTTTTCAACAACTACCATTAAGCGTCCTAACGATTGGGTCAGTTGTCCTTGTGCTTCCTGAAATTTTTGGATGGATTCTGGTGTTAATTTAGTAGGATCTACCGTAACTGAAGTGGCTTTGGCCCGGGCTTCGATCACCTGGGTTAAGGTTTGTTGCTCAAATGCGGTTGCTCCTTTTACAGTATTTACCAGGTTAGGAATTAAATCGGCCCGTCGCTGATATACGTTCTGAACTTGTCCCCATTGGGCGGTAACCTGTTCATCTAATTTAACCATGGTATTGTATCCGCAGGAACTTAAAGAAGTAACGCCAATAATAGCAAGTAACGTGTAAAGGATTCTTTTCATGATTCTTATAAATTTTGTACAATTTACGCCTTAGATATCAAATTTCATACCTTTGTTACAAAATCTGGGATAAAAACCCGGCGCAGAATATGATTAAAGAAATAGAACTGGTACTTCGCCCCGAAGATCTCTCTAACCAAAACCTCATTCAGCAGCTTGCCGCCCGAAATCTTCAGCTTCAAATAGAGCGGATTAGGCATGTTCAAACCTTGAAACGTTCTATCGACGCCCGTGGCCGCAAGGTGGTTTATCGCTTAAAAGTGAACGTGTATATTGATGAGCTGGTATCTCCTGAAATTTTTGCAGTGGATTATCCTCCAGTGCATGACAAAAAGCGGGTGTTGATCATTGGTGCTGGTCCGGCCGGGTTATTTGCGGCTTTGCGCTGCATCGAATTGGGCTTGAAACCGGTTGTTTTGGATAGGGGGAAAGATGTAAAACAACGCCGGCGTGATTTAGCTGCCATTAATAAAATGGGAGTGGTGAACCCTGAATCGAATTATTGTTTTGGCGAAGGCGGTGCAGGAACTTATTCGGATGGTAAATTATACACCCGTTCTAATAAGCGAGGCGATGTGCATCAGGTATTAAAAACCTTTGTGGCACATGGCGCACCAGAGGATATTTTGGTGGATGCCCGCCCGCATATTGGCACCAATAAGCTTCCGCAGATCATAACGGCTATCCGCGAAAGTATTCTGAATGCCGGTGGCGAGGTGCATTTTGATTGTAAGGTAACCGATCTGATCATCAAATCCGGAGCAATTAAAGGAGTAATTGTCGGAAATGGGGAATCATTCCTGGCCGATTCGGTGATTTTAGCTACCGGACACTCGGCCCGCGATATTTTTTATTTGCTTCAGAAACATCAGATATTAATAGAAGCCAAGCCTTTTGCTTTGGGAGTACGTATTGAACATCCGCAAGCTATTATTGATCAGGTTCAGTATCATTGTTCGGTTCGTGGACCTTATTTGCCGCCATCTTATTATAGTTTGGTGGAGCAGGCCGATGGACGCGGGGTTTTCTCTTTTTGTATGTGCCCCGGCGGAATTATTGCTGCCTGCTCCACAGAACCGGAAGAGATTGTGGTAAATGGCTGGTCGCCATCCAAGCGTAATAATCCTTATGCTAACTCGGGTACAGTGGTACAGATCAATTTGGAAGATGTACCCGGAGCAGATATTGATCCGCTAAAAATGCTGGATTTTCAGGCCAAAATTGAAAGAGCTGCTTTCCGGGCCGGTGGTGGTGACCTGGTGGCTCCGGCACAACGCATGGACGACTTTGTAAATAACCGGGTTTCGGTTGATTTGCCTGATAACTCTTATCTCCCAGGCACTAAAAGCGTGGATTTGCGTTCGGTATTGCCTTCCTTTATTCATCAGCGGCTACAAAAAGCTTTGCCCACTTTTGGCAAAAAGATGAAAGGTTATTATACCAATGAAGCTATTTTAGTGGGGGTAGAATCCCGCACTTCTTCGCCGGTACGCATCCCAAGAGATAAAGTAACTTTACAGCACCCTCAAATTAAAGGACTATTCCCTTGCGGGGAAGGGGCTGGTTATGCCGGTGGCATCGTTTCTGCCGCTATTGATGGCATGAACTGCGCCGAAGCTATTTTGATAAATAAGATCTAAGCATAATTTATTTTTAAGATGAAAAAGACACTCGTTTTAGGTGCTACTACCAATCAGACCCGATATGCTTTTTTAGCGGCCAATAAATTGGTAGAACATGGACACTCCATTGTGAATATTGGGATCAAAAACGGCGAGGTTGCCGGCGTTCCTATAGAAAAGGCAGGCGCTATCCATGCCGGTATCGATACAGTCACACTTTATTTGGGACCTTTGCACCAACAGGAGTATTATGATTATATTCTCCGTACTAAACCTAAACGGATCATTTTTAATCCGGGTGCAGAAAATCCAGAGCTGGAAACGTTGGCCCAGGAAAATGGTATTGAAACCTTAGAAGCCTGCACGCTGGTTTTACTCTCTACAGGTCAATATTAATCGTTTATAAGATACCCTGATTTACAATACGCATTTCTTTAGGGAAATAATTATTGATCCGGTTGGGCAAAAGTTTGGCCCAACCCAAAGCGTGGTGTTGGTAGCACATCAGTGCCCAGCCCCGCTCCTGTGTATCAATCCGTACCTCATTTCTTTTTAAATAGTTTAAAGCCTGTTCTCGGCTTAGCTCAATTCTGGTAATCTCCGGATTTACAATCAGGCTGGTTGCCAGTTCATGATCGGGGATCAAATCGGTTTTTAATAGTTTTCCAATCCGGGTGCCGGTTTTCTTTAGATATAGCACCGATTGCAGCAATTGCAGATCGGCCGCATGTTGTGGATATATGGCAAAATATTCTTCTTTAAAAGGAAGAATCAGGAGCTCTTCTGTAGGATTAAGCCATTTTTGTATTAAATCCAGATCTTTAGGTTTTACCTTAACCGCATTATTCCTCTTTAACTCTAAAGAAGGCTCTTCTTCATTTTTTCTGAAAGCGGCAATGAAAAAACCTTCTCCTTTTACCTTATGGGGATAAAAACGATATCCATAACTATGGGTACTATGCGATATGGTTTCTTGAATTCCCCAGTCGCTTTCTATAGGAATACGAATGGATGAGAGATTATAGGTTTCACATAACCAGTCAGAGATCTCTTCATTTTCCTGTTTGGAAAAGGAACAGGTAGAGTAAATAAGGATTCCGTTCTTTTTTAATGCCGGGTATATATCTGCCAGAATACGCTGTTGTCTTTGACTGCATAGCTGCACGGCACTTTCAGACCATTGGTTCATGGATCCGGGATCTTTCCTAAACATCCCCGAGCCCGAGCAGGGGGCATCTACCACAATAACATCAAAGTAACCTTTTAATTTCTGATAAACCCTCGGGTCAGTATTACTTACAAAAATATTGCTGGGACCCCATTTACTTAGATTCTCAGATAATATAGGCACTCTGGTTTTGATGATTTCGTTTGATACCAATAAGCTCTCCTTATTAATAATAGAACTGATCAGAGTGCTCTTGCCACCGGGGGCGGCGCACAAGTCTAATATCTTTAAACTACTGTCTAAATTAGCAGTATGCTTTAATACTTGTTCTAGAAACATCGAAGAAGCTTCCTGCACATAATAACACCCCCCGTGAAATAAAGGATCTGCCGTGAAAAAAGGCCGTTCGGCTAAATACCGGCCGCTAGAGCACCAGGGTACAGATTCTTCGTCGGGAAATAAGTTATCAGGCTTATATGGATTCAGCCTAATAGAGGTAATTGGCGTACCATTTGTAATCGAATCTGCAAAAGATTCTTCTTCTAAACCGTAATTGTCTCGCAATGAGCGTATAAATGAAGGTGGGAGTTTTGAACTCATAATTAAACAAAAATACAGGTTACACTAATTAAATGATGCAGGGATTTTCATTCTGATTTTTTCCGCTTGTTTACCAGCTGATTAGGAGTTATTAGATAAAAAGAGTGTAGAAAACTTTGGCAGGATAGTTAAAGTTTCTATCTTTGCAGCCCCGCAAACAACGAAAGGCGGGACGTGCTGTTGAAAGGTTGATAAGGAAGAAAAAGTCACTACTGGAATATCGGGTAGCGGTTTTTGAGAAAAAGAAAGCTTCTAAAATTTTTAAAAATAAATTTTGGAAATCAGAAAAAAGCTTCTACCTTTGCAATCCCAAACGAGCGGGAGACACCGAAAGTCTAAAACACGAAACCCGAAGGCGCGACGCCGAAAGGGAAATCA
>DASQIU010000134.1:0-23794 GCA_035631395.1 Daejeonella sp.
TCGTTAACCAGTAATGGAAAACCCGGGAATACAATATTGGCGTTTTTATCCAGGGCAGACTGAATGGCTGCGGTATAATCTACTGAACCGTCTTTTACATAGCCAGATGGAAGGGCTTTCTCCAAATAGAAGCTACTGGAAGTAATTCCGTTGGCGCCAGCCGGAGCAGGGGCCGGAGTTACCGGAGCCGGTGCTGGAGCAGGAGGAGTTACCGGAGCGGGTTTACTTGGTGTAGTGGTTCCCGGAGCTGGCGTACTGGTTCCTGGTTTGTTAGTGTCCGGCTTTGTGGTGCCTGGAGCCGGAGTAGATGTACCCGGTGCTGGGCTGGTAGTTCCTGCATCAGGAGTGGTAGTACTTGGGGTTGACGGAGCGGTTGGAGTTGGATCCGGAGTCGTTGGCGTTGAAGTGCCTGGATCTGGAGTGGTAGTACCCGGTGCCGGTGTGCTGGTTCCTGGATCTGGCGTTGGATCCGGAGCTGGATTAGGCGCTACTTCTGATGGGGTAGCGGTCTGATCAACCAAAGGCTCGACGGTGTCTTTTTTACATTGGCTTAGAAATAAAGCGGTAGAAACTAATAATGAGAATGTTAATGTTCGTGTTAAAAATCTGTTTTTCTGTGGCATAATGTATTAGATTGTTTGGCCACGGTTACGGGAGCTAAAAACGAAAGGTTTCAAAATTAGAACAACTTAACTGACAGGATTTTAACTATAGTTTCACGAACACAAAGGACGCCCTATTTTAATAATGAACTAAAAAAATTAAACTGTTGGCGAATAGATTTAGCCCAGTAATTTCGGTTGTGTTGGCCGGGCTGCGAAATATAAGAAGCGTTGATTTTCAAGGAATCGCATTTGCGGCGAAGCGCATTATTGCTTTCATAAAACGGGTCTTCCGTGCCGCAATCAAAGAGGATCTGTTTGGTAGATCCAGCCAGAACATCAATTTTAGATAAGACCGAATATTGGTACCAGATATCGCTTTGCGGTTCCGGATTTCCCAGTAAGGCGGCAATTCCATATTTGGTGGTCAGGTTCCGTAAATCCATCGCTCCGCTGGTGCTGCCGGCACTCAAAAACAGATTAGGTTGCTGTAAAAACAGGGAAAGAGCTCCATGACCGCCCATGCTTAAACCGCTGATGAAGATCTTGGATGGGTCTGCCTGGTATTTCTTTAAAATATCGGGATACAATTCTTCGAAAAAGAAACGCTGATATTGCATATTCTTTTGAGCCGGACTATTGATATACCAACTATTAAAGCCATCTGGGCAAACAATAATAAAACCGTATTCATTGGCATAGCGCTGGGCATCCATAATACTATTCCATTGATTATAATTTCCGCCATAGCCATTTAGCAGATAAATCACCGGCCATTGTTGAGTCTGGCTGTTATACGTTTGAGGCTTAAAAATCAGAACGGTATCGGGTTTGGATAAAAACGTAGAATTATAGATTAATCGATCCTGTGCAAACAGGGAATTGCTAAACAATAACAGGATCAGGAAGGGTTTTATAAGGTATTTCATTATAGATTTTTCGACTAATAATTTTGGTGGATGTAAGTAATGATGCGTTCCATTTCAGAGCGTACATCGGCTGTTGGGCGCACATAATTATTGTTCATGAAGGAAAATATCAAGGTTTTGCCAGAGCGGGTTTTTAAAAATCCCGATAAGTTGTGATTATTGGATAGACTTCCGGTTTTGGCAAATACAAAAGGACCATCGGCACTTTTATACAAATTGCGCAGGGTGCCGCTTTTACCGCCCTGGGGCAAGAAATCAAATAGTTTTGCTTCGTTTCCTATCTCCTGGTATATTTTTTCGCAAAGTTTCACCATATCCCGGGGGGTAAATAAATCCTGTCGGGATAAACCGCTGCCATCCACCCATTGGGGTTTATCTGGCAAATCGGTCAGGAAATTTTTGAGCATATGATCTATAACCGCCTCCGCACTCATGGGCAATTTGTTTTCTACAGCATAGCTTAGTAAAAGCTGTTCGGCTATAAAATTATCGCTGGGTAGCATCATATGCTTTAGAACAGAATCCCGCTTGGCGCCGTACCAGGTGTTTACCTGGGCAGGTTTGGAGTAATGTATGATGCCTGCATAATTGGGCAGATTGGCTTTTAAGAGCCGGCTGATGGTAGCCGTATCGGCTTTAAAGGGAATTTCCTGGCGGTAAGTGATCGGCATGGGCACCGCAGGCTTGTAAAACTCATTGCTGAAGATATCTCGCCGGAGGCTGAAACGGCCGCTGGTTTTTGTACTATCGGTGATTAGTTTAAAAATCCCGTTAGGACTTAAAGTTGGCGAGCCGACTAAGGTGTTATTTTGAACCTGGGTGCGGATGACGTTTCCATAAAGGGGAAGTTCGGAAATTTCGGGCTGATAATATTCATTATAATCATCATACGACCATCCCATGCCATAAAAATCGCCCTGGTAACGGCCGGCTGCCCAGTATAATTTCTTGCCGCTGTTTTTAAGCTTGTTTAATATGGGCTGATCTGCAAAATCGGGATGCAGAAAAGTAGGATCGCCGGCGCCCCAGAATATCAGCGAATCATTTTTGATTATATACTGAACACCGGGTAATGAATCTTTGAGCAGCTTTAAGCCCGCATAGAAAGTATATAATTTGGTATTGGATGCCGGCGTAAAATATTTATCGCTGAGCTGTTCAACCAGCATTTTCTGTTTCTGGATATCATATAGGGCGAAGCCGGTAAAATGGGTTTGCAATACTTCAGAGTGTTTCAGTAATTTCCGTATTTTCCGTGGGCGGATGGGTTTTGCATCCAGATTTTGAGCCAACAACAGGGCTATACTTAAAAACAATAAATACCGTAGTTTCATGAACTAAAAGTAGAAAACTATTGCGTATTTGTTGGATGTTTTGCTCACTAAGCCGCAAGACGATTCGTAACAGTTTATGTAAAAGCGGCATCTTAGTAGCCTGACGAGATAAAAGTTCACAGAAAAGTCGCTAAGAAAAACTAATGAGATCTTTGTGAAATGTGCTTATATGCAAGATCGTAACAGCGAAAAAAAGCAGTGTCTTATTATCTTAGCGAGATGATGTTGTGATTCTGGAAACGATAGAATCAAAGAAATCCGTAAATTGATGCCTGAATGTTAGTTATATATACCAGAAAATATGTTTTAAGACTCCTGATGGTTTGCACGGCCATGGGAATGTTTTTCAACTCGGCCGGGGCACAAGTTTTTGAATTTACCGGAAACCGCAAGCGAGAAACCATTCCTTTTACTCTGGTTAAAAACCTGATGGTTATCCCTTTAACCATTAATGGCGCCGGTCCTTATAATTTCGTTTTAGATACTGGGATGGGCCTGTTTTTGATTACCAATCCTGATTTAATAGATTCGGTGAAGATGCAAAATCTGCGAAGCATTAGAATTCAGGGATTTGGAGCAGGAGAGGAGTTAAGTGCTTTAGTAGCTCCATCTTTAGAAATTACTATTGGTTCAACCAGAGCAAAAAATGTAGCCGCGGCGGTTTTAAAGGAAGATCTCTTTAATCTGTCGAGTTTTGCTGGTATGCCCATACATGGTTTAATTGGTTATGATTTTTTTAACAGTTTTATTGTCCGCATCAGTTATGCCTCAAATACCATAACCATTTACCGCCCCGAAACGGGTTATATCCCCCGTAAGGGAAACAAAATTCCCATAACCATTGAAAACCGTAAACCCTACCTGGTTGCCGATGTGGACCTGGGCAATGGAAAAAAACTACCCGCCAAATTAATTATTGATACCGGCGCCGGACACCCTTTGTCTTTAGAAACTTATAATGGGAAGCCTTTTGAGGTGCCTAAGGTAAATATATCGGCCAATTTGGGCGTAGGTTTAATGGGGGCCATTACGGGTTATATTGCCCGGATTCCATCGGTAAAGCTGGGTAAATATACGCTCCATAATGTGATTGCCTCTTTTCCCAACTATGCTGAAGTGGGCGCTAGAGTTCAGGAACTCCAAAGAAACGGAAACATGGGCAACAGCATCTTAAAACATTTTGAGGTGGTATTTGATTATGGCCGGGAGGCTATTTACCTGAAACCCTCTCCGTTTTTTAAAGAGCCTTTTGAGCATGATATGAGCGGCATGGAACTAAGTTCGGGTGGAACCGATTTTAGAAGGGTGATGGTTACCCGGGTGGAGCCTTACTCTGCAGCTGAAGAAGCAGGTTTAGCCAAAGGCGATGAAATTCTGAGCATCAATTTTAAACCGGTTGCCGATATGACCATGCAGGAAATTGATAATTTATTCCGCTCTCGCGATAATCGGGGTTTTATCCTGGAAATTCTGCATCAGGGTAGTAAAACCAAAACCCGGGTGATCATGACTTTGCAAAGAAGGATATGAGTATTAGCTTTTAGCGGGAATGCGCAAATTGTAGCATTTAGCATTAGCATAAGTCTAATAATGGCAATTCTCCGCTACCGGCTTATGGCTATTTGTAACTTTCCCGTTATCAACCATTGAAACTCACTACGAGTAATAAATTTGCTAATTGCATAATCCAATCAATCCAATAATTAAATGAAGAAAAATTTACGCTACGTACCCTATGTAGCATTAACTGCTGTAGCGCTTAGCACAGGGTTCAATGCGGCTCAGGGACAAAATCGCCGTCCGGGTAATGCACCTGCTCCGGCCGCGGCCCCCACTCCAGCTGCAGCTCCGGCCGCGTCAGCTCCAAAAGCTGGCATTAAGCCTTACAAAGATGTAATTACCGATAAGGCAAAATCAAAAAATGGCTTGTTTAAAGTTCACTTCCTGGATGGAAAATACTTTTATGAGATTCCAGATTCCTTGTTTAATCGCGAAATGCTGGTGGTTACCCGCTATGCCAAAACTCCAACTATGGATGGAACTTATGGCGGCGAACAACTGAACGAACAGGTATGGAAATGGCAAAAAAGAGATAAACAGGTAATGATCCGGGTTCCTTCTTACCGCAATGTGGCGGCAGAAGGTACCGATATGCGTGAATCTGTTTTGAACTCTAACTTAGACGCCGTACTGGCATCCTTTGATATTAAAGCTATTAACAAAGAAGCCAACTCGGTAGTAATTGATGTGACCGATTTGTATGCTAAAGATGTGCAATCGCTGGGTTTATCTTCAAGGCTGCGTACTCAGTACAAAATCTCCACCATGGATGAAACCAGAAGTTATGTGGACACCATCAAAACTTTCCCCATCAATATTGAGGTTCGTTCTTTAAAAACCTACCGGGCTGCAGAAGCCCCTGGCGATAGATCGCTCGGATCTATGACCGTGGAAATACATAATTCCATGATCTTATTGCCCAAAACTCCTTTTAAGGCTCGTTTAAGTGATAACCGGGTAGGATTTTTTGGCCAAAGCCAGACAGATTACGGACAGGATGCCCACAAAGCTTCAGTAACCCGTTATATTCACCGTTGGCGCCTGGAGCCTAAAGATCCGGAGGCTTACAAACGCGGCGAATTAGTAGAACCTAAGAAACAAATTGTGTACTATATAGATCCGGCTACTCCGGCTAAATGGCGCCCTTACCTGATAGCTGGTGTGAAAGATTGGAATGTGGCTTTTGAAGCAGCCGGTTTTAAAAACGCCATTACCTGCTTAGAACCGCCTACTGATGATCCGGATTGGTCACCAGAAGATGCCCGTTACTCTGTAATCCGTTATTTTGCTTCGGATATTCCGAATGCTTACGGTCCGCACGTTTCTGATCCGCGGACGGGAGAAATCATCGAGTCAGATATCGGTTGGTATCATAACGTAATGAACCTGGTACGTAACTGGTTCTTTGTTCAAACCGCGGCTATCAACCCAGAGGCTCGTCAGACTAAGTTTAAAGATGAAGTTATGGGACAGTTGATCCGCTTTGTTTCTTCTCACGAAGTAGGCCATACCTTAGGTTTACCGCATAACTTTGGTTCCAGCGTAGCTTTCCCAGTTGATTCTTTACGTTCGGCTTCATTTACCAAGCGTATGGGCGGTACGGCTCCTTCCATTATGGACTACGCCCGCTTTAATTATATCGCCCAGCCAGGTGATAAAGACGTTTTATTATATCCCGGTATCGGTGAATATGATAAATGGGCCATTAAATGGGGTTATACCTGGTTTGATGATAAGATGACTCCAGAGGAGGAAGCCAAGATCTTAAACAAATGGACCCTGGAAAAAGCCGGTAATCCGATGTACTTCTACGGTCGTCAAACGGGTAACCCTATTGACCCACGTGCTCAGTCTGAAGATTTGGGTGATGACGCTATTAAAGCTTCTACTTACGGTATTGCTAACCTGAAACGGATTGTTCCTAATATCGAAAAATGGACTTACGAAGAAGGTAAACCTTTTGATAACCTGGCCGAATTGCACGGCGAAGTGTTAAGCCAGTGGAACCGTTACATGGGCCATGTGCGTTCCAGCATTGGTGGTATTTATGAAAACAATAAAACCTACGAACAGAAAGGAGAGGTGTTTACTCACGTTCCTAAAGCTAAGCAAAAAGCATCCATGAAATTTATTAACGAGCAGGCTTTTGCTACCCCAACCTGGTTGCTGGATAAAGATATCCTAAGCAAAACCGATAATGCCGGTATGGTTGATCGCTTACGTCGTACTCAGGTAAACATCTTGAACGGAATTCTTGATTTTGGCCGTTTAGCCCGTGTAATTGACAACTCGGCTAAAAACGGAGCCAATGCCTACAGCATTTCTGAATTATTTGCTGATATGCGTAATGGAATCTGGTCTGAGTTAAACACTGGCGGAAATATGGATACTTATCGTCGTAATCTGCAAAGAGCTTACATCGAGCGTATGGAATACCTGATGACCAAAGATCAGGAACTTCCAACAGGAGTGTCGCCGCAATTGGCTGCGCAGTTTTTTGGTACGCAAATCAAAGCTTCCCAGTCTGATATCCGCCCGATGGCTCGTCAGGAGCTGAAATTGTTGGCCGGAAACATCCGGGCCTCATTGCCTAAGTTCTCAAACCCGGTAGTAAAGGCTCACCTGGAAGATGCCCTGGTTCGCATCAACAATATCCTGAACCCTAAAAGCTAATTGATTTAGAGTTCTATGAAAAAGGATGTCCTAACCCGGACATCCTTTTTTTATGCTACAATATTCATTGCTCTGAATTTATTTCAGGATTATCAGCGTAGAAGTAACCGAAAAAATTTAACAGGAACTATCAAAAAGCTAAAACGTATTTCTATTTAATTCTGAACTATCGAAATGTACCCAATAGATGGCGCTTAATTTAGCGTTATAAAAATAGCCTGTCTCAACAGGGAACAGGCTACTTCGGTTATATGCAAAAATTAAAAGGCCGAAGAACCAAAGTTGTCAGCCTCAGGCATAGAATCCGCAAGAGTGTTTTTTCTGTTTTCTATATATCTTTTAAAGTTCCGGATATCATCCCGTATCATATTTTCAAACATGGGGCTCAGCAATTTGGCTACTTTGTTGCCTACCATGCCAGCAGGTGGCATATAGCTGATAGTGGTCCTGATAATGGTACCATGTCCATCAGGAGAGTCGCTAAATTCTACTTTGCCTGAGTTGTTAATATCAGAGCCGGCTACCGATTTCCAGGCAATTACATTTCCCGGGTCATCATTTACGATGGCCGCATCCCAGCCTACCTGTAACACTTTGCCCGGAAGTTTGGCCTCCCAATGAGAATGTTTCTCATCTATTTTATCAATGCTCACTAAGTGACTCATAAATAAGGGCAAATTTTCTAGTTCACGCCAAAAATTATACACTTCCCAGCGTGGCCGGTTAACCATTAAAGTAGTGTTGATATGGATATTTGATGCCGATTTTTGCGTTATTCTTTTGGCAATAAAATTATATATGGGGCAGTTCCCGGTTATTCCGCGGTAAATCAGATAGCCGCCCGTTGCGGTTAACAGCGTATTTCTAAACGGGTGGGCTACCATGTTTTTTATCCCATGAGATACTAAGCGAACGCCGGCACCAATAGAAGCTATTCGTTCAGGCCAGTTAATATTTACCGGTAAATAAGTTTGAGTGGCGGGCAAGGCCTCCGGTATAGTACTTTTTTCCATAAGATTTTTTTTAGGATACATACTAATGCAACGTCTGAAAGGAGCCAAGGTTTAATAAAATTGCATCCTTTCAAAAACATTTTTAATTTCCGCCATGAAACGGTTTATCTTATCCTTATTTTTTTGCGGCCTTCTTCAACTTTCTTCAGCTGCCCAGCAAACAGACTCTTTAAATGTTGTGAATGCCAAATGGATTGTCCAGAAGGTTTCACGCGGCGTAAAACTCAAAACGTATCAATTTCAAAGCTCGCTGTTTGGCTCTAACCAAAATGTGAGCATCCTGGAAGTAAAACCAAAGCGGAAATATCATTTTGAGCTGGGTTTTGAAAAGCAGTTGTTGCGCACCACCAGTGATTTTGGGAAATCCGCCCAGGCACTAGCTGCCTTGAATGGGACATTTTTTGATATTAAGAACGGTGGTTCGGTAGATTTTATAAAGGCAAATGGGCAAGTTGTTAACGAAAACAGGCTAGATAAAAACGACAACCGAAGCATTCATCAGCAGTCGGCCGTGATTTTAAAAGATGGAAAATTAGCCATTACTAAATGGGATGGTCAAGCCAATTGGGAGCAAAACCTGGATGCTCAAAGTATTATGGTTTCTGGTCCACTGCTCATATTGAATAATCAAACTGAAAGTTTGGATACAGCCAATGCATTTAATAAAACGCGGCATCCACGTAGTGCCATTGCTGTTAAAAAGAACAAACGGGTTTTATTGATCACGGTTGATGGCCGGCATGAAAACTCTGCCGGCATGAGCCTCTTCGAGCTAAGCAAACTAATGCGCTGGTTGGGAGCCCGCGAAGGCATTAACCTGGATGGCGGCGGTTCTACGGCCTTATGGGTAAATAATCAGCCGGAAAACGGCGTGGTTAATTATCCTTCTGATAATAAAGCCTGGGATCATCAGGGCGAACGAAAAGTAGCCAATGTTATCTTGCTCAGAAAACGTTAAAGCAAAGCTTTAACATTAAAAACTGAAACCTCCGGCTTAATTGAGGGTTATCTTTCAAGGCTTTTACGTTTTACAAATTGTTTTCAGATGAAGAGGTCTACTTTTATAATCAGTTTCCTGCTTATTGCCGGTCAACTGTTTGCTCAAAAGCCCACGGTTTCTACCACCAGCGGCCAGATGAGCTTTTTTTCCAAGGCTCCGTTAGAAGATATTGAGGCCCATAACAAGGAAGTTAGTTCAGAAATAAACCTGGCTAAGAAAGAGATTGTGGCTAAGGCTGTTATCCGGCAGTTTGAGTTCCACAATAAATTAATGCAAGAGCATTTTAATACGCATTATCTGGAAAGCGATAAATTCCCTGAGGCCACTTTTAAAGGAAAAATTAATGAAGCCATTGATTTTAGTAAACCCGGAGTTTACGATGTAAGTGCAACCGGCGTACTCAATATTCACGGAGTTAATCAAAAAAGGACAATTACCGGTAAACTAACCATCGATAATAATTCAAAATTTACCCTGGAGAGTGCGTTTGAGGTTGCTCTTAAGGATCATAGAATAAAAATACCCAAGCTGGTTTTTGGCAAGATAGCCGAAAAAGTTGCCGTTAAGGCTGTTTTCAACTATTTGCCCGATAATAAATAAATCAGGTTGTTATATCCGCCCTTTTTTTCATTTTTGAGGATAAAATTTTCAAAATGAATACCTTTTATATCGGGTCGGAGCGTTTGACTTTACCTCTTTTAGAAAAAATACAACAAGAAGAATATCAACTTGGTTTAAGCGAAAGCGCTAAACAAGCCATTATAAATTGCCGCCAATATTTGGATGATAAGCTTTCCAGAAGCAAGCAGCCCTTATATGGCATTAATACCGGTTTTGGATTTCTTCAAAATGTGGTGGTTCCCCATGATCAGTTAACCCAGTTACAGCATAACCTGTTGCTTTCTCATGCCTGTGGTACCGGCGAAAGAGTTCCTGATGAAATTGTAAAACTGATGCTGTTGCTCAAAATCCAGTCGCTGGCTTATGGCAATTCGGGGGTGAGCCTGCAAACGGTAGAGCGTTTAATTTATATGTATAATCATGGGGTATTGCCCATTATTTATACGCAGGGTTCTTTGGGGGCTTCAGGCGATCTGGCTCCATTGGCTCATTTGGCCTTACCGCTGATCGGCGAGGGCGAAGTTTCCATCAATCATCAAAAATATACAGCGGCCCAATGGTATGAAACCATTGGCTTGGAACCTCTGGAGTTGGAATCAAAAGAAGGTTTAGCTTTAATTAATGGTACGCAGTTTATGACGGCCTATGGCGTGCATATTTTATTGCGCAGCCAGAAATTATCAGAATGGGCTGATAAAACAGGTGCTCTTTCGGCCGATGTGTTTAATTGCCGTATTGATCCGTTTAAATCACTAAGTCACCATATCAGGCCGCACAAGGGGCAGCAGGAAACGGCCAGACATTTGTTTGAGCTTTTATCCGACAGCGAGCTGATGCAGCAGGAAGGCAAACAGGTGCAGGATCCTTATTCTTTCCGTTGCATGCCTCAGGTGCATGGAGCCAGTAAAGATGCCTTGGCTTATGTAAAATCAGTTTTCGAGGTAGAGATCAATTCAGTTACCGATAATCCGAATGTTTTCCCCGAGGAGGATGAGATCATCTCGGCAGGTAATTTTCACGGACAACCCTTGGCTCTTTCCTTTGATTTTTTAGCCATCGCCCTTTCCGAGTTGGGCTCCATTGCTGAACGGCGGATCTTCCAATTGATTTCCGGGCAGCGCAATCTTCCTAATTTCCTGGTCAAAAATGCCGGATTAAACTCCGGATTGATGATTCCGCAATATACCGCGGCTTCCATTGCCAGCCAGAATAAGCAACTTTCAAGCCCCGCTTCGGTAGATTCCATTGTGTCCAGCAATGGCCAGGAAGACCATGTAAGCATGGGCGCCAATGCGGCCACCAAATGTCTGCGGGTGGTAAACAATCTGGAGCGCATTTTGGCTATTGAGTTGCTTACCGCGGCCCAAGGCTTGGAATTTAGAAGACCATTAAAAACATCGCCAGCTCTGGAAACAATCGTGGCCGCCTACCGGGATAAGGTTCCGGCGCAGGAAAACGACCGCCTGCTGGCTGTTGATATTGCGCAGTCGGTGAGTTTTGTGAGAAACTATAATCTGTAGAGATTGATTATCTGAATCGAAGATTAGCCGGATTCATGGATTATACAGATGATGCGGGATAACCTGTTTATCTTTCATAATTGATATTAAATCAGGAGACTCCGAAGGAGCCCACAAATCAACTATTCTTTCTATAAAAAGGTCGCCCGGTGGGCGCTGGTAAGCTGCCAAGAGAAAAAACGCGTCTTTGCGGCTTGGCGAGAGTTATCTGAATCGCAGATTAGCCGCATGGATTATACAGATGATGCGGGATGCAAAAAATCCCGGCAGGGATAACCTGTTTATAGATAGATCGTAAATAGTGATCGCTCCGAAGGAGCGTCCTGTTTTTTACCTCACGCAAAGCTTTTGGCCAAGAGAGCAGAGTTTTTCTTTGCTCCCTTAGCGTGGTTAATGCCAGTCCAAGTACCTCATTCTAATTTCATTTTAATCTGCTTTTAATAAAGCAATGTAACTTTGCGCACAGCTTATAAATTCAACATGATTAAAATTTGCTTGGTTGAAGACGAAGAAAAAGTAGCTTCCTTTATCAAAAAAGGGCTTAACGAAAGCAATTACGAAGTAGATGTGGCTTCGGATGGCGCCTCGGGCCTGAAACAGATCTTCTCCCAAAAATATGATCTGCTTATCTTGGATGTGATGCTGCCTTTTCTAAACGGCGTTGAAATTTGCAAACAGGTGCGCAAACAGGATAAAAAAATACCTATTCTAATCTTAACGGCTTTCGATTCTATCGATGATAAAATAAATGGCTTAAAGGCCGGAGCAGATGATTATTTGGTCAAACCCTTCCATTTCCGCGAGTTACTGGCACGTTTAGAAGCTTTGCTGCGCAGAAGAACCAGAGATGAGGACTACGTGCTTACCTTCGGCGACTTAAAGTTGGATTGTTTAAGTAATATTGCTGAGCGTGCCGGCAAAAAGATTATGCTGACTGCCAAAGAATACGCTTTATTGGAACTTTTTTTAAGGAACAATAATAAAGTGTTATCCCGCCAGTTTATTACCGAGAAAGTATGGGGCATAGGTTTTGATACCGGAACCAATGTGGTTGACGTTTATGTTAACTATCTTCGCAATAAAATTGAAAAGGGATTCAAGAACAAGCTGATTCATACGGTAATTGGCAAAGGTTACATGCTTAGAGAGGAATAAATTAGCCAACCCTTTTTTTCTAAATAAGAATACCAGGCATTGAGAATTAAAAACCGGCTTTCGCTTTATTTTACATTGATCAGTTCGGGTGCGTTGCTGCTGGTTTTGGTGGCAATTTATGTGGCTATCGGCGTTTTTTCGCGTACCGATTTCTTTGCCCGTTTAAAAGACCGGGCCAGCGTGGCTGCTCAGTTGTATTTGGAAGCCGATGAGATCAGCTCGGATTCTTTAAATACAGTACGTGAACTATACCTGGAAAAATTACCAGGCGAGCTGGTTAGATTTTACGATAGTCGTAATGCTGCCGCTTTTATTCAGGACCGGCAGCAATATTGGACCAGCGATGTAATTGAGAAAGTACGCAAACAGGGTTATCTGCAATATGTAGATGGCCAAAGGCAGGTGGTGGGTATTGATTATAAAGATAATCAGGGCGATTTTGTCATCCTGGTATCTGCCAGGGATATCGGCGCTAATGAGCGGATGCGTTCTGTGGCCGAGGTGATGTTTGCCGTATTCGTAATTGTTAGCCTGGTGATGTTTTTTGTAGGAAGATGGTATGCCCAAAAAGCTTTATCGCCCATTCAAAAGGTGATAGGGGAGATGAAACAGATCCGGGTGAGTAATTTGCATTTAAGGGTGAGCCAGGGTAAAGAGAAAGATGAAATTTCAGAATTGGTAGAAAATGTAAACGGTTTGCTGGAACATCTGGAAAATGCCTTTGAGCTACAAAAGGCTTTCGTTGCCAATGCTTCCCACGAGTTGAGAACACCCGTAACCAGTACTATTGGCGAAGTGGAAGTGGCCCTGAGCAAACCGCGTACTCTTGAAACTTATGAGCAAGTGCTGCATTCGGTTTTGGAAAACTCAGAAAATCTGAAAAATACCATTACCGGTTTAATGGAACTGGCCCAGGTAGATATGGATTATGCCCAGACGGCATTAATGCCAGTAAGAATTGATGAACTGATTTGGGAATTGGGCGATTTTTGGATTTCAAAGGTTGGGCCTGATCTGTTTAAAATGCAGATTCTTCATCTTCCCGAAAAGGAAGCGCTTTTAACAATGAACACCCACAAGCAATTGCTCCTCATCGCTTTAAATAATATTATTGGTAATGCCTTTAAGTTTTCCCAGAACAAGCCGGTAGTTTTTACTTTTTATGCCGATGATAGTTTGATCCGGCTGGAGGTGGCCGATCAGGGATTGGGCATATCTGAGAAAGACCAGTTGGGTATTTTCGATTCTTTTTACCGGGGAGAGCAGGCACAGGATATTCCCGGAAATGGAATTGGGTTATATGTAACCGGCAAAATTGTTCAATTACTAAATGGCCATATTCACGTAAAGTCAACGGTAGGCCAGGGTTCTGTTTTTAGCGTGGAGTTCTTTCATTAGCTGTTGGCTGATAGCTATTAGCCTTTAGCCCTTAGCGTACCTGAGGTTATTTTTATATCCCGGAGGGATACAAGATCTGCAGAAAAAACATATACATACGAAATCTACGACCCCGAAGGGGTCGTACAAAACACTCAGATCTAATGGCTATAAACGTTGGATGCTCTTGGCATCTGTTCATTGCATCCAATCAAATAAATATAAACTGTAGCTTTTCCCACAATTCCCTTTAAATAATGATATTGCCCGATAGGGATTTTTTCTCCCGAAATTACGTGGATGGGTTCTTGCATTAATTTAGCCATTAGCTAATAGCTGTTGCTGTTATCGATCTGCAAAGGACCACGTTTCCTAAACCCGGTTGCAGCGGATACCTGCCTGTGGCTAAGGCCTGTGCCGTATGAGCGGAAAACGGGGCTGCCTAAATTCAAGAAAAACGAACCAGAGGTTTCTAAAATGCTGATAGCTATTAGCCGTTAGCTTTTAGCCATTAGCGCTAATAGACAAGACTAACAGCTATCAGACAAGTCAAAAGCGGCTAACCAAAGCCAATAGACAACACCAACCGCTATTATCTGTTAGCGATAGATTTCTAATAGGCTAACCCACAATTCTAATTCTATTCCAATAATGCCAATTGCTTTGCGGCATAGCTTTGCGCCCAAACAAAGCAAAATATGCGGAAAATCTATTTTATTCTTACTTTTTTATGTTTTTGGGGCTTAGCAGCTTCTTCTGCTTTGGCGCAGCAGTTTCCAAAAGATACGTTGCAACTAACCTTGGCGCAGGCCGAGAAAATGTTTTTAAACGAAAACCTGGCACTAATTATTCAACGCTATGAAGTAGATCAGGCTAAGGCCGAGGTAATTACTGCCCGCCTTTTTGAGAACCCGGAATTTGGATTTGAAAGCAACCTCTACAACCCCGGCGATAAGCGCTTTTTTGATTATTCATCTACAGGCGGCCAATATGCCGCCCAGCTTTCTCAACTTTTTTTAACCGCCGGCAAGCGTAATAAAAACATTCAGCTGGCAAAAATAAGCGTACAGTTATCTGAAAACCAGTTTTATGATTTGCTCAGAACCCTGCGTTATGCTTTGCGGAGTAATTTTTACAAGATCTATTTCCAGCAGCAGTCGGCCAATGTTTATCACCAGGAAATTAGCTCCCTGCAGCAAACCCTTAAGGTTTTTGAGCAGCAGTACCTGAAAGGAAATATCGCCCAAAAGGAATTGTTGCGCATTAAATCTCAACTATATTCTTTGCAGGCCGAACTGAACGAGTTGCAGCAGGAAACCGAGGAGGTGCAAGCCGAATTGAAGCTGCTTATCAGGGCCCGGCCTACGGCTTATATTGTGCCCGAAGCTCCGCCATATCTGGACCAGAAGGAAATTCTCTCAAAACTAACTTATACGCAATTGCTGGATTCTGCCCTGAACCACCGGGCCGATTTGAAAATTGCCCGCACACAGGTAGAATATAGCGCTATCAATCAGAAGTTGCAGCAGGCTATGGCCATCCCGGATGTAACCATGTCTTTAAGTTTCGATAAAAAGGGAAACTTTATCGATAATTATTCGGGGATAGGCATCAGTCTTCCGCTGCCATTTTTTAACCGTAACCAGGGCGCCATCAAGCAGGCCAAAATTGCAGTTGAGGCCAGCAAAGCGCAACTGCTTAACCAGCAAGACCTGGTAGAAAACGAAGTGGCTAAAAGCTTTAACGGGGCCCTGCGACTGGAAAATCTGTACAATAGTTTTGACCCTAAATTTCGCGAAGATTTTGATCACCTGATTAATGAGGTTTTTAAGAACTACCAGAAACGCAATATCAGCCTGTTAGAATTCCTGGATTTCTATAGCTCTTATAAGGAAAATGCCCTCCAGATGAACAATCTACAGCTTAACCGCATCAACTCTCTGGAAGAACTCAATTACGTTATCGGAACTCAAATTTTTAATCAATAACAATGAATTTTTATAAAAAAACTCCCATATCGAAGGGCGCCTTACTTATTTTCTGCGCTTTTGCAGGTTCTTTAGGCGCTTGTACTTCCAAATCAGCTACTCCTAAAAAGGAAGAGAAGTTTGTAGTTACAGACACTTTGCTTAAAAGCCTCCTCATTGATACGGTGCGCCAGGCTAATGCCAATGCCGAAATAACCCTAACGGGGAAGATTGCTCCCGATGAAGATAAGATGGTGAAAATTTACCCGATGGTGAGTGGTATTGTGCGTGATGTACACGTTCAGTTGGGCGATGTGGTGAAAAAAGAACAGCTTTTGGCCAGCCTGAAAAGCATGGAAATAGCTGGTTTTGCGAAAGATGCCATTGCCTCTGATGCCGATATCAGAAATACCCAGCGCAATTTGCAGGTAACCCAGGATTTATATAAAAGTGGGATGGCTTCTGAAAAGGAGCTGGAGGAAGCTAAAAGCGAGCATCAAAAAGCTCTGGCAGAAGGAAAGCGGGCTCATGCCGTCATGCAGTTGAATGGTAATTCGAATACGGGCTATTTGATCAAATCGCCTATTTCTGGCTTTGTGGTTGAGAAAAACCTGACCAACAATATGCATGTACGCCCTGATAATGCCGAAAACCTGTTTACCATTGCCGATTTATCAACCGTTTGGGCTTTGGTCAATGTGTATGAATCTGATATTTCCAGGATCCATACCGGCGATGAGGTGCGCATTACCACGCTTTCATATCCGGATAGGGTTTTTGCCGGCAAGATCGATAAAATATACAGCATGTTGGATCCGGAGAATAAGGTGATGCGAGCCCGGGTGAAAATCAATAATCCGGATAATTTACTGAAACCGGAGATGTTTGCCAGTGTGCAAGTGAAAGCCTTATCAGGCGAAAATCAGCCGGTGATTAGTACTCGCAGTCTGATTTTTGATAAGGACCAAAATTTTGTGCTGGTGGTAGATAGCAATAAAAAGGTGCGCATACAGCCGGTAGAAATTGCCAAAAAGGTAGGCGAGCAGGCCTATGTTAAGGCTGGCCTGAAAGATGGCGATCGGATCATTGCATCCCGGCAGGTATTTCTTTATGAGTCTTTAAAAGACTGAGTCAAAAATCCGTTAATCGAATCTAAAAGATGAATAAATTTATTAAGTCTGTCCTGTCTTTTTCACTCAGGAACAAGCTCTTTATATTCTTTATGACCTTTTTGCTGGTAGTTTCAGGCTATATCAGTTTCAAAAAGCTCAGTATTGATGCCTTTCCCGATGTAACCAATACCTCGGTAACCATAATTACTCAATGGCCCGGCCGTAGTGCCGAGGAGGTAGAAAAATTTGTCACCCGGCCCATTGAAATTGCCATGAATCCGGCCGAGCGGAAAACCACCATTCGCTCTTCCTCGCTTTTTGGCCTTTCGGTAGTGAAGGTTACGTTTAATGACGATGTGGATTACGCTTTTGCCCGTTTGCAGATAAATAACCACCTGGATGATGCCGATTTACCCGAAGGAGTGAGAGCCGAAGTAGAACCGCCTTATGGGCCTACCGGCGAGATTTATCGCTTCACCCTGACCAGCAATAAAAAATCGGTTCGGGAACTGAAAACCCTGCAAGATTGGGTGGTAGCCCGCGAAATTCGCTCCGTTCCGGGTGTGGCCGATGTGAATACATTTGGTGGCGAAGTTAAAACATACCAGATCACCGTTAATCCGGAAAAATCCGTGCAGTATGGTATTACACCTTTAGAACTGTATGAGGCAGTTTCTAAAAGTAATATCAATGTGGGCGGCGATGTGATTGTGCAAAGCGGCCAGGCTTATGTGGTACGTGGTATTGGTTTGCTGAATAATGTCGAAGAGATTAAAAATATTATTGTAGAGCATAAAGGTGGAATCCCTATTTATGTAAAAACGATTGCCGAGGTTACCGAAGCTAGTTTGCCCAGGCTGGGGCAAGTGGGCCGTGATCATGACCCGGATGTGGTGGAAGGCATTGTAGTGATGCGCAAAGGGGAAAATCCCAGCGAAGTGATCAGCGCTTTAAAGGTTAAAATTGCCGAATTAAACCAGTCGGTTTTACCTGAGGATGTACAAATTGTACCTTTTTACGATCGCGAAGACCTGGTGAATTTTGCCACCCATACAGTGATGCACAACATGCTGGAGGGGATCATCTTTGTAACGCTTATTGTATTTCTGTTCATGGCCGATTGGCGCACCACCCTGATTGTGGCCGTGGTGATTCCTTTGGCGCTTTTATTTGCCTTTATCTGTTTAAAGCTGAAAGGCATGTCGGCCAATTTACTTTCCATGGGGGCCATTGATTTCGGAATTATCATTGATGGGGCAGTGGTTATGATGGAAGGAATTTTTGTGGTGCTAGACCGCCGGGCCCATGCCGTAGGCATGCAGAAGTTCAATAAACTGAGCAAGCTGGGCATGATCAAAGAAGCCTGCATGGTAAATGGCAAGGGAATATTTTTTGCCAAGCTGATTATCATTGCCGGTTTACTGCCCATTTTTAGTTTTGAGAAAGTAGAAGGCAAAATGTTCTCTCCTTTAGCCTGGACTTTGGGTTTTGCTTTGCTGGGCGCTCTGATACTCACTTTTACCTTGGTGCCGGTATTGGCCAGTGTATTGCTAAAAAAGGATGTAAAGGAAAAGCATAATGTGTTTGTAGAATGGCTTACCCGTACCTGCATGCGTTTTTATGAAATTTGTTTCAAGCGTCGCCGGGTGGCTTTCTTTGCTTCTATTAGTGTATTGGCCATCAGCCTTTTTTCCTTCCGTTTTTTGGGGACTGAATTTTTACCTCAATTAAATGAAGGGTCCATTTATGTACGGGCGACCGGGCCTTTAAGTACTTCTTTGGAAGAGTCTGTAAAAATGTCTAACGAAATACGTAAAGTATTTCTAAGTTTTGATGAGGTGAAGCAGGTGCTTTCACAAACCGGCCGGCCTAATGATGGCACGGATGCTACCGGATTTTATAATATCGAATTTCACGTAGATCTTCATCCGGCAAATCAATGGGAGCGCAAAGGAACCAAAGCGCAGCTCATTCGCCGCATGGAAGAAAAGCTAAGCAGTTTTCCGGGTATCGACCTCAACTTCTCGCAGCCCATTTCAGATAATGTGGAAGAAGCGGTTTCGGGCGTAAAAGGTTCCATCGTTTTAAAAACTTTTGGCGATGACTTTAATTTCATCGAAAGCCAGGAAGAAAAGATGTTTGAGATCATGAAAGATATCCCTGGAATTGAGGATCTGGGGATTATGCGAAATCTAGGACAACCGGAATTACAGATTAACCTGGATCAGGAGAAAATGGCTTTATATGGGGTAACTACAGCCGATGCCAATGCCGTGGTAGAAATGGCCATTGGCGGTAAAGCTGCCACACAGATCTATGAAGGCGAGCGTAAATTTGAACTTCGGATACGTTACCCGGAAGATTTTAGAAGTAATGATCAGTCTATTGGTGATCTGCGGGTCCCCACTTTAAGTGGAAACAAGGTGCCGCTGAGGGAAATTGCCGAGATCAAGAAAATTATTGGCCCTAGTATGATCTACCGCGATAAGCATATGCGTTACGGCGCCATCAAGTTTTCGGTACGTGGCCGCGATATGGGCAGCACCATTAAAGAGGCGCAGAAAAAAATAAATGCCGAGATCAAATTGCCTAAAGGCTATTTTCTGGAATGGGCCGGGGATTTTGAAAATCAGCAAAGGGCTACCGATAGGCTAATGCAAGTGGTTCCTATCAGCATACTGATTATATTTTTCATTCTCTTTATCCTGTTTGGTACGATAAAAGATTCATTATTGGTATTAAATAACGTTCCTTTTGCTATTGTGGGTGGAGTGTTTGCCTTACTCATTACCGGGATCAATTTTAGCATATCCTCGGGAATTGGCTTTATCGCCTTGTTTGGTATTTGTGTGCAAAACGGGGTGATTCTGATCACCAAGTTTAAATCCAATATTCGAGAGATGAAGTTTCATCCGGATTGGACTTTTGCCGATGCTTTACGATTGGGCGTAAATGCCCGTATCCGTCCGGTAATTATGACCGCCATGATGGCCGCCATTGGGTTATTGCCTGCGGCGATGTCGATGGGTATAGGTTCTGAAACTTCTAAGCCGCTGGCCACCGTAGTAATTGGAGGCCTGATTTCGGATACGGTGTTTAATCTGTTTATTTTCCCGATTATATTTTATTGGGCCTATCGCAGAAAGGTTGCCGAAGGAATTCGGGTGTAAAGTTGTACGTAAAATGTAGGGGCGTAATATTTTACGCCCTCCAAAAATTAGTGAATAATAAAAAATGGCCGCGATATATCGCGGCCATTTTTATTATTTCTTAAGGTTGAAAGGTATATAAACCCCAACCACAATGCTTCTTCCCGGATTAAAATAACCCAGTGTTGGGTCGCTTTCATCCAGTCGGCCGGGTTTAAAGCGGCTCAGGTGGTCGAAATAGGCTTTGTTTAATAGATTGGTGGCCGAAATATTCACTTTTAAAGGCTGTTTGTTGATCTTTAAAGTACCGCCTATCGATGCGTTAACCAGGCTGTAGCCACCGGTAGGCGTTTCAAAATCGGCAATACGGCTTTGCTTAAAGGTGTTTGTTAAAGTAATGGAGAAATAACTATGGGTAAACTTTTTGAATTGGGGTTCAAAACGTAACTCATTGCGTAAAACCGCGGCCGGAATAAAAGGCAGTGGGCTATGCGTAGTTTGGTTTTGAGCATGGGTATAAGAAAAGCTATTCTCAAAATGGATCAGCTCTACCGGGTGCAGGGTTAAGCTGGCTTCGGTGCCGTAGAAATTGGCATTATCTTGTACAAAGCGGAAAACCGGGAAAGTTTGTCCTTCAGCATCTATGGTTTCGTGATTAATTTGCCGGCTGTAAATAAAGTTATTGATGTAATTATTGTAAAAACTCAGGCCAAAATTCAGTTTATCGGTAGTTAAATCCAGACCCAAATCGGCATAAAAACTTCTTTCCGGTTTCAGGGCATCATTTCCAATCTCAAAACGGAAAGTACCTTCATGGACTCCAAATGAGCTTAACTCGGCAATATTTGGCGCCCGGAAAGCACTACCCGCATTAGCTTTAAAGCTAAAAACCGGGTTAAATTCATGAGTAAAGCCCAAAGCTCCGCTCAGGTTCGAGAAGTTGTTTTTAAAGTTGCTGAACTTTGGCTCCCCATCTTGCTCCATTTGTTTGGCGCTGATGGTATGATAATCAAAGCGGGCGCCTAAGTTAAAGGTGCTATTGGTCCAGGTTTTCTTGGCATAAGCGAACAGGCCATAAGCAAAGGAAGTATAATTAGGTATCAGCAATTCTGAGGCTTTATTCAGATTGTTCTGAAACTGACCGGATGCTCCAAAAACGGGCTCCCAGCCTTTATTTTCGGCCAAATAATACTTTAAATCATAAGAATAAGTTTTCAGATCAAAAAATAGGGTCGGATCAATGCTGCTATCTTTCAATTCGCGGCGCTGATTATCCTGGAAAGCCAGGGTGCTGTTTAAACGGTTCTTTTGCCCGATCAGGATATTGCTGTTGATGGCCGCTTTATAGTGGCGGATATTTTGGAAAGGCAATAAGGGGGTTCTGCTTTTTAATTCCCTATCAGTAAGAATATTGCCCTCCTTGTCTTCAAACTGGCCGTCAGCATTTCGGGTAAAGTCGGGCAGGCCAACATTGCTGCGGAAACTGGAAAGATTTAAATGGGCATATCCCCATTTCTTGTTTAAACCCAGTTTCCCGCTAAAATCGGTTTCGTTATAGCCGGTATTGGCAATTCTGCCGCCGGGAGCATTATAGCTGAACGCATTTTTATAAGTTCCGCGGGCTTGCCAGATCAAACCATTGGCATTTCCCTGCAACATGGCCGAATTTCCCGTAAGGCCATTATTACCGGAGTAATTACTTAAAAACTCGCCTTTAATTTGTCCTTCTGCAGCAGGAAGAGGTTCTAAAACGTTAATAACGCCGCCAATAGCGTCAGAGCCATACAATAAACTGGCGGCCCCGCGTAAAACTTCTACACGTTCTGCATTATACTGATCTATTTCAATGCCATGTTCATCGCCCCATTGCTGTCCTTCCTGCTTGGCTCCATCAACCAGGGTTACCACCCGGTTATAGCCCAATCCGCGGATAACCGGCTTGGAAATGCCGCCACCGGTAGTAATTTGAGATACTCCGGGTACTTTGGCAATGGCATCAATCAGGTTGGCCGAGGGTACATTAATGAGCTGATCTTTAGAAATCGAAGCTACCGAAGTGCTGTTTTTGCGGTTATCAGTGCTGTATGCGGTTCCAGTTATCACCACTTCCTGCGTTTCTATGGTAGCCGGTTCCAGAGCAAACTGCATGTTGCTACTTACCCCTAAATCCACCATTTGGGTAAAAGTTTTATATCCCAAATATTTTATCTCGATCAGGAATTTTCCCCTTTCGGGAATGTTTTTAAAAATAAATTCTCCGCGATCATCAGTAACTATGGAAATACGCAGATCAGGAATGGAAACAGTGGCTCCGGGTAAAGATTCCCGGGTTTTGGCATCAATTACTTTACCGTTTAAAATAAGGGTGTCGGCATAAATAAATGGAGTAAAAAGCAGGGCTATAGCCAGCAAAAGTAATTTAACTTTCATGTGGATAAAACTTTTAAAAAATACGGTTAAAAAGGTGCTCCGCAATAAGCAAAGCAGGTAAAAGAAAAAATGGGAAGGATCAGTTTTGTGGGGGGCCTCTTAAGGTAGAGAAGATCTGATCAATAAAGTATTCGGCAAAGCCATTTTCCAGAAACAGGAAAATGGTAGGAGTGAAGGTTGTTTCCTCCGAAGTTTCGACGCTGGTAAAAGCCTTATCAAAATGGACGGCACATACCCAACAGTAACTTTTTTTGCTGGATACATGGAATTGATGCTGGCAAGATTCAGAAGGACCGGATTTTTTCTTTTCACAATTGTTAGGAATAAATCCGTGGGTATGAAAAATATCCAAAGGCAAAACCGTTATTGAAAAACACAATAACAGAAATGTGGAAATGCCTATGCTGATATTTTTTTTAATACCTTTCATGCCTGATCACAAATATAGCAATTGAATATAGGTTATATTAAATCCTTAGTTTTGAATGTGTAACAATCCCAATACCAAAATATGAGTCCCCTTATTGATCTTTCAAAAAAAAATACCCCTACCGGCACCCATTTAAATTGTAAAGGATGGGTGCAGGAAGCGGCTCTGCGCATGTTGTTAAATAATCTTGATCCGGATGTAGCCGAACGTCCGGAGGATCTGATCGTTTATGGCGGAAGAGGCAAAGCTGCCCGCAATCCGGAAGCTCTTGAATTGATCATAAAAGCTTTAAAAGACTTAGAAGAAGATGAAACCCTGCTGATTCAATCGGGAAAACCAGTAGGAATTTTACCTACTCATAAAGATGCACCCCGGGTTTTGATCTCCAATTCACAGTTGGTTCCGCATTGGGCCACTCAGGAAAATTTTGATGCGCTGGAGGATAAGGGCCTGATCATGTATGGCCAGATGACCGCCGGATCCTGGATCTATATCGGATCACAGGGTATTGTGCAGGGAACATATGAAACCTTTGGAGAACTGGCTCGCCAACATTTTCAAGGTTCATTAAAAGGCACCCTTTCGGTAACTGCAGGTTTAGGTGGAATGGGTGGGGCTCAGCCTTTGGCCATTACCATGAACGAAGGCGTTTGCCTGGCTGCCGACGTTGAAGAATGGCGCATTCGTAAAAGACTGGAAACACGATATATCGATGAAATAGAATTTGATATTGATGTCGCTATCGATCGTGCTTTACAATATAAAAAAGAAGGCCGTGCTTTATCCATTGGTGTGGTTTGCAATGCGGTAGAATTGTTGCAACGTCTTATAGACCGCGAGATTACTCCCGATACGCTTACTGATCAAACCTCGGCTCACGATCCATTGGTGGGATATTTCCCGGAAGGATTGAGTGTGGAGC
>DASQIU010000135.1:0-14081 GCA_035631395.1 Daejeonella sp.
GTGAATTTCCTGTAATCCCAGGTTGTTCATACTGCCGGTAACGGCTTTTCCTTGCGGATCCAGTATTTCTTTAAGTGGCATTACAGTAATTTGGGCTATAAACTTCATCTCAGTCTGAATTGGATTAATGATAATAGGAAATATAAAAAGATAATGATCGGTACGGCGGCAAATTTAAAAATTAAGACCAATACTACGGCCGATATCAGCAAAATATAACGGAATAAATTATCCGCCAGATTTAATGATTTGAATTTGAGCGAGATCAGCGGGATTTCGGTAATCAGTAAAATGCCCATTCCTAAACTAAATATGAACAGGAAAAATGGATTTAGGATGTAAGAAGATAAAAACCAGTTTCCCTCATTTAAAATCATCGGAAAAGAGGCAATGAGCAATGCATTTGCCGGCGTTGGTAAGCCGATAAAGTTTTCTGCCTGGCGAACATCAATATTAAACTTG
Organism: Daejeonella sp.; assembly: GCA_035631395.1. GTDB lineage: Bacteria > Bacteroidota > Bacteroidia > Sphingobacteriales > Sphingobacteriaceae > Daejeonella. The sequence goes on from DASQIU010000135.1 coordinate 463, forward strand.
GCCAGCCGTAAAGCCGAAAAAATAGCAATCAAAAATGCCGACAGGTTTATATAAGGACTGATAGAACCTACTTGCGGTGATTTTAAAAATAACTGGTAAACAATTACCGAAGGAAGAACCCCGAAACTAACCATATCGGCCAGAGAATCCAGTTCTTTGCCAATTTCTGAATAGGCTTTGAGTAATCGGGCCAGCATTCCATCAAAAAAATCGAATACGGCGGCTATTACAATAGCATATCCTGCATAAATTAATTCTCCTTTAAAGGCATACACAATTCCTACACAACCACTAAATATATTCAGGCAGGTAACTACATTGGGTATATGTTTCTTCATTGTAATTGTTTTTGGGGCGAAGATACTTTCATTTTATCGCAATGCCTTATGAAGATAATGAAAAGTATAGGCAAGAAAACCAAAATTGCAGGAAACCGGTTTATGTTTTCTGCAATTTTGTATGGTTAGGAATTCATGGAAATTAAAAACTCTTCATTGGTTCGGGTTCCTCTAATTTGCGATTGCAAAAACTCCATAGATTCCTGGGAATTCATATCCGCTAAATGGTTTCGCAAAATCCAGATCCGCTGTAAGGTGTCTTTATCCAGCAATAAATCATCACGGCGGGTACTGGATGCGGTAAGGTCTATGGCTGGGAATATTCGTTTGTTAGACAATTTACGGTCTAACTGAAGCTCCATATTACCAGTACCTTTAAATTCTTCAAAGATTACCTCATCCATTTTAGAGCCGGTTTCTGTTAAGGCGGTAGCTAAAATAGTTAATGAACCTCCATCTTCAATATTACGGGCTGCTCCAAAGAAGCGTTTAGGCTTATGTAAAGCATTGGCATCCACACCACCGGAAAGTATTTTTCCGGAAGCCGGAGCTACCGTATTATAAGCCCGGGCTAAACGGGTAATGGAATCCAATAAAATAACCACATCGTGCCCGCATTCTACCATGCGTTTGGCTTTTTCCAGAACGATATTGGCAATTTTAACATGGCGCTCGGCCGGTTCATCAAATGTAGATGAAACTACTTCGGCACGTACGCTACGAGCCATATCGGTTACCTCTTCAGGTCGTTCGTCAATCAGTAAAATGATCAGATATACTTCCGGATGATTTTTGGCGATGGCATTGGCCACATCTTTCAGCAGCATGGTTTTACCTGTTTTAGGCTGGGCTACAATCAGGCCCCGTTGCCCTTTACCAATTGGGGTAAACAGATCCATTATGCGGGTAGAAAGATTGCCGGAATCTGAAAATAAGTTTAGTTTTTCGGTAGGGAATAAAGGAGTCAGGTATTCAAACGGAACACGGTCGCGAACTTCGGCCGGTATGCGGCCATTAATAGCTTCTACACGTACCAGCGGAAAATATTTTTCACCTTCTTTGGGTGGCCTGATGCTACCTCGTACGGTATCGCCGGTTTTTAATCCAAATAATTTTATTTGAGATTGAGATACATAAATATCATCGGGCGAAGAAAGGTAATTGTAGTCTGAAGAGCGTAAGAAACCATAACCATCAGGCATAATTTCTAAAATTCCTTCGTTGACAATGGCATTATCAAAATCCGGGTTAAAGGTTGTTGTTTCCGGTCTGTTTTCTTGATTTCTATTTTGTTGCCCCTGATTGCGACGGTCAAATTTTTTAGAATCCGAAGGATGGCGGTCATGACGGGCTTCTCTTGGTGCAGCCGTTGTTTCTTCTTTGGCCGCGGCAGCAGGTATAGCTATTGTTTCTTCAACTTCAACCGGAGCCGGAGCTGGTTCCGGTGCTTTTTCCTCCTCATTAAAATCGAATAATGGAAGGTTCAAATTAGGTGCATCGGGGGTTTTAGTCTCACTTTTGCTTTTGAGGGTTCTTTGGCGTTTGCGAGGTTTATTCTCATCTGAAGCCGCTATATTATTATCTGAGGCATTTACCGGCTCCTCTTTTTCATGAGTCACGATGGGAGCGATGGCAATTTCTGCGGGAGCTGCAGATTTCTCAATAATTTTAGCAATTAATTCCTGTTTACGCAAGGAATCAGCGTCAGTAATACCCTGATTTTGAGCAATCTCACGCAGCTCAGATACGAGCTTGTCGTTCAATTTGTTAATATCCAACATTAAGTTTTGTATGGTTTTAGGATTTGTGGTTCAAAAGAATTTACTCCGGCGGACACAATCACAGACCTTTAATAAATAAGTTCAAGCTAATTAAGAAAGAATTTTATGTGATCTACCTAAGACAGGAGTAAATTTGAGATAACGGCACAATTGTATGTAATAAAATGAAAATAAACAAAATTTTTGATATTTTTTTAAAAAGGTGATTTAAGCTTTCTATTTTCGCGGGAGCATACAGAAAATCTAATTATGACCCGCCACCAGCTTATCAGCCAAATCAATAAAAAGAAATCGTTTTTATGTATAGGCTTAGACACTGATATAACGCTTATTCCTAAGTTTTTATTGGATGCGGAAGACCCGGTGTATGAATTTAATAAGCGGATTATAGCCGCTACGCATGATTTATGTGTGGCCTATAAGCCCAACAGCGCTTTTTATGAAAGCCGCGGGATTCCCGGCTGGCAAAGCTTAATTAAAACCTGGCAAGATATTCCAACGGACTGTTTGAGTATTATTGATGCCAAACGGGGTGATATTGGCAATACTTCGGCCATGTATGCCAAGGCTTTTTTCGAAAAAGAATCTTCCGGAATGAGTTTTGACGCCATTACCATTGCTCCTTATATGGGTAGCGATTCGGTAACGCCTTTTTTAACTTTTGAAAACAAATGGGTGATTTTACTTGCCCTGACTTCTAATGCGGGCGGCAAAGACTTCCAGTTGCTAGAGAATAATAATCAGCACCTTTATGAATCTGTTATAACCAAAGCTCATGAATGGGCTGGACCGGATAAGCTGATGTTTGTAGTGGGGGCAACCCGTGCCGAAGCTTTTCAGCAGATTAGAAAACTGGCGCCCGATAATTTTTTGTTAGTTCCGGGGGTAGGGGCCCAGGGCGGCAATTTACAGGATGTTTGCCAATATGGACTGAATAAAGATTGCGGTTTGCTGATAAATGCTTCCCGTTCTATTATCTATGCATCTAATGGCGAAAATTTTGCCGAACGGGCAAGAGAAGAAGCCCTGAAAATTCAGCGGGAAATGGCTGTGGAGCTGGAGAAAATCGGGTTCTGAGGTCATGGTTTTTTCATTCGGAATTTTTAAGCTTTTTCTGCAATAAAAATTACAATCTCCTGCCTAAAAGATTCTAATTTTGCCGCTGCCGAAAAACATCCTCCGGCTCATGCCTTATGCCTTTAAAAACCGACCTAAAACTATTTTTCGCTCTTTTTAGTATTGCCTTGTTCTGGGGAACCACTTACCTGGGTATCCGTATTGGCGTTGAAACTATTCCGCCTTTGCTGGTTACCGGCTTCCGGAATATTATAGCCGGAGCTATCTTGTTGGCTTATTTGCTTTACAATAAGCAGTTGGAAAAAATGAGCTGGCCCAGGATTAAACGCAATATGATTATTGCCTTTATGATGATTGTTTTGGCCAATGGCTTAACTACCTATGCCGAAAAATATATTTCCAGCGGTTTGGCAGCGCTTATTTCTACTTTATCGCCCTTAAGTGTTTTGTTGATTAACCTGGCTATGGGTAATGAAAAGCCTTCTTTTAAAGTTTTTAGTGGTATTTTACTGGGAATTTGCGGCATGTTTTTGATCTATCAGAATAATATTGCCGATTTATTTAATCCCGAATACCGTATAGGAATTGGCGCCATTTTATTCGCCGTTTTAATGTGGTCATCCGGAACGGTATTTTCAAAGCATAGCGCCCATCATCCAGGCAATATGATTGTGAACTTATGCGCCCAGATGCTTTTTGCCGGAGTTTTCCTGTTGCTGATGCAAGGAGTTGTTGAGCCCAATGTGGCCATGGAAACCTGGAGCATGCGCAGCGTTCTGGCCGTTATTTATCTGGCTATATTTGGCTCGGTGGTTGGATACGCTTCATACACTTATGCTTTATCCAGGCTGCCTTCCACCCGGGTTTCGGTAATTACTTATATCAATGTGGTGGTAGCCTTAACATTGGGCTGGCTAATTTTAGATGAGCAGGTGAGCCTGAAAATTATGTTGGCCGCCGTTTTAATTATTGGCGGGGTAGTGATAGCTAATTATGGTAAAAAATCGGTGCCTGTTGAAGAAAAAGAAGAGCTGGTACCTGAAATAGTTGAGTAGCGAAAAATCGACTGAATTTCAGTAGATTTAAGAATGACTTTTTCTGAAGACTTTCTCCATTATCTCTGGAAATTCCGCTTATTTAACCAGCAGGAGCTTCAAACTATTGATGGAGAATCTTTGGAGATCATCTCGGTTGGGTTTCATAATCAACATGCGGGGCCCGATTTTGAGAATGCCCGGATCCGCATTGGCAGTCATACCTGGGCCGGAAATATAGAAATTCATATACGTTCTTCAGATTGGGAGCGTCATGGTCATCAGCAGGATCCGGCTTATGATAGCGTGATTCTGCATGTGGTTTATGAAGCCGATGCCCCGGTTTTGAGACCCAATGGAACAGAAATTTCGCAATTAAGTCTTCATCAGCTTATTTCTCCATCTCTAATTCATCGGTATAAACAACTGATGGAAGGATTAAACTGGATACCCTGCGAAAAGCTGATAACCCAAGTCGATAAAATCCATATAGATACCTGGCTTTCGCGGATATTAATTGAGCGATTAGAAGAAAAATCCGGAATTATTCTCAGTAATCTCAACGAATATAAAGGGAGTTGGGACGATGCTTTTTACATCAGTCTGGCCCGTAATTTCGGATTTAAAACCAACGCCTTGCCTTTTGAATTGCTGGCCCGTTCCTTACCGCAAAACTTGTTGGCCAAGCATAAAAATAACCCCCGGCAAATTGAAGCACTTATTTTTGGTCAGGCGGGTTTTCTGGCCGAAAATCAGCAAGATGTGTACTTTGCCGAGTTGAAAAAAGAGTACGAGTTTTTGCAGTCAAAATATGCTCTCCGCTCGGTTGACCGTTTTGTCTGGAAATATTTGCGCTTACGTCCCTATAATTTCCCTTCAGTGCGTTTGGCACAATTTGCGGCCTTGGTTGTCAAATCCAGTCATTTGTTTTCCAGAATCGTAGAGATTGAAGATGTGAAACAATTGAGCAGACTTTTTGAGGAATTGCCCATCAATCCGTACTGGCAAACCCATTTCCGGGTAGGCAATCCTTCCGTTCAATCTTCCAAACAAATGGGCCGGCAATCTATTCACAATGTATTGATCAATACGGTGGCCACCTCTTTATTTGCCTATGGCCGGCAAATGGGGCAGCAAAAATATACCGAACGGGCATTGGCTTTGTTGGAAAGCATTCCGGCAGAAACCAATCAGGTGTTAAGTCGTTTTAATTCCATGGGATTAAGGGTAGATAAGGCAGATGTTTCCCAAGCTCTTATGCAATTAAAAAGTACTTATTGCGATGCTAAAAAATGTTTAAATTGCGGAATCGGAATTAAGTTAATGAAGCAAGAAGAAAAATGATCCAGCGAATAGTCACCTTTTTTGAAAAACAATCTTTTGGGGTATGTACCTACTTAGGAGAGCGCTTTAATATCTCGACCTCAAAAATCCGCCTGTTTTTTATTTATTCCTCTTTTTTGGCAGTTGGGTTTCCCATGATATTTTATTTTATGGCCGCTTTTGTACTGGATATCCGGAATTATATCAAGCGCCTCCGCACCTGGGATTATTAAGTCAACATGATTTTCGGGAGTTTTGCTCCGTTTTTTTATTGAAAATTCCGGTTTTCTTTTATGGGATGGATAAATCAAAAAAAAAGTCCCAGCCCAATAAAAACCGGGCCGGGACTTACCTAAATACACTTAACCTAACCAAAACTTAAACACCTTAGCATATCAGGATTTAGGGCTCTGAAACTTTCAGGTTTTGCTTTTTTAGAGTATCTTCCGACTGGAAAGGTTTAATCGGTATTAAAAAATAAGATGCTTGTAATGGACAATTCTAATTTTTGCAGATTACCCTATATTTGTAGCTACCTAAAAATTTAAGCGAATGTCCGTACGAGGAAATCAATTCAGGAATACCAACTCTTTCCGCGAAGAACCAAAATTTAAATCCCCTGCAAAAGGGCGGGCCCGTCAGGAAAAAGCAGAGATTCTTCCACGATTTAACTTGCAGGATGGCCGGGTGATAAAAATTGCCGGTTTATTTTTTCTGATTGTTTCGATTTATTTTCTGGTTTCTTTTACTTCTTATCTGTTTACCTGGCAGGAAGACCAGAGCTATGTACTGGACTCTAACGGAGGTTGGGCCAATCTGTGGAAAACCCAAAAAGAATTAACCGAGTTGGGCTTTAAAACTCCGGTTGTAGAAAATTGGCTGGGCAAATTTGGCGCTTTACTGGCGCATCAGTTCATTTATGAATGGTTTGGCGTTGCCTCTTTCCTTTTTATCGGCGTATCATTTATTATTGGTTACCGCTTATTATTTAAGATAAAAATCTTATCCATTAGCAAAACGCTGGGCTATTCCTTTTTCCTTTTGCTGTTTATTTCTATCAGCATGGGCTTTTTTCATGGCTTCCTGTCAGATTATCCGCATTTTCTAGAAGGGGAATTTGGTTTCTGGACCAATCGCTTGCTGCAAGCTCAAATTGGCAATGCCGGTATCGCCGGGCTTTTGGCTTTCGCCGGATTAACTGTACTGATTATAGCTTATAATATCGATTTTAAAATCCCTGAACGAAAAGTTCCAGAACCAGTGTTTGATAATATTCCTGTAAGTCCTGAAGACATAGAACTTGAAGAAGAGGTTCGTTATGAGCCGGTGGAATTTAATTTAAGCCGGAATGGTGCAGAAAAGAATACGCTCAAGCAGGATTTGCCAACTCCGCAAATAGAGGAGGAGGACTTAGCCGAACCAGAACCCGTGGTAATTTTGCCGGTAAGCAATGTGCCTTTGGAAACTGCCGCTGCTGTGGCCAATGAACTGAAACCCGATCCGGTTTTAACTATTGAAACTACGGAGGAGGAGAAAAAAGCTTCTGAGCTGGTAGAGCAATATGGTACTTATGACCCAACTTTAGATTTATCAAGCTATAAATATCCTCATCTGGATCTTTTAGAAAACTATGGCTCCAATAAAATTCATGTCAATTCTGAGGAGCTGGAGGCCAATAAGAATAAAATTGTAGAAACGCTTAATCATTACAATATCGAAATTGAAAAGATCAAAGCTACCATTGGTCCAACGGTTACTTTATATGAGATTATTCCGGCTCCGGGGGTACGTATCTCCAAGATCAAAAACCTGGAAGACGATATTGCGCTAAGCCTTGCCGCCCTGGGTATTCGTATTATTGCCCCGATGCCGGGTAAAGGAACTATTGGTATTGAGGTGCCAAACCAGCACCCGGAAATGGTTTCCATGCGCTCGGTTTTAGCAACAGAAAAGTTTCAAAATACCACTATGGATTTGCCCATTGCCTTGGGTAAAACGATATCTAACGAGGTGTATATTGCCGACCTGGCCAAAATGCCACACTTGCTGGTAGCCGGAGCAACCGGTCAGGGTAAATCAGTAGGTATTAATGCTATTTTGGCTTCCTTACTTTATAAAAAGCACCCTTCGCAGTTAAAATTTGTACTGGTGGATCCCAAAAAGGTAGAGCTTTCGCTTTTCCGTAAAATAGAACGTCACTTTTTGGCCAAATTACCCGGTGAAGAAGATGCCATTATTACCGATACCAAAAAGGTTATTGCTACCCTGAATTCTTTATGTATTGAGATGGATCAGCGCTATGATCTGTTGAAAGATGGCCAGGTACGTAACCTGAAAGAATATAACCAGAAGTTTGTTAATCGCAAGCTGAACCCGAACGATGGGCATCGCTTTTTGCCTTTTATTGTGTTGGTGGTAGATGAGTTTGCCGACCTGATGATGACCGCCGGTAAGGAAGTGGAAACACCAATTGCCCGTTTGGCGCAGTTGGCCCGTGCCGTAGGAATTCACCTGGTTATTGCCACCCAGCGGCCATCGGTAAATATTATTACAGGTACCATTAAAGCAAACTTTCCGGCCAGGCTGGCTTTCCGGGTATTGTCTAAAATCGATTCCCGTACCATTCTGGATTCCGGTGGTGCCGATCAGTTAATTGGTCGTGGAGATATGCTTTTATCTACCGGAAGTGATTTGATACGGATACAATGTGCTTTTGTAGATACGCCTGAAGTAGAGCGGGTATCCGATTTTATTGGTGGCCAGCGAGGTTATCCATCAGCCTGGATGTTGCCGGAATATGTGGATGAAAATGGCGAGTCTTCCATGAAGGATTTTGATCCGGACGACCGGGATGCTTTATTTGAAGATGCCGCTCGTTTGATTGTGATGCACCAGCAGGGTTCTACCTCTTTAATCCAGCGTAAGCTGAAATTAGGCTATAACCGGGCCGGCCGTATTATTGACCAGCTGGAAGCCGCCGGTATTGTAGGGCCGTTTGAGGGAAGTAAAGCCCGCGAAGTATTAATTCCGGATGAGTATTCTTTGGAACAGTTCTTGGATAGCTTGGGAAAAAACGATTAAAGAAAGACTCCGATGAGAAAGATTCTGTTAGCTACATTTTTGACACTTATTTCCGGATTTAGCCTTTTAGCTCAAACCGATACGAAGGCGAAAGCCATTTTGGCCGAAGTAAGCCGTAAATATCGTTCATACGAGATCATTAAGGCTGATTTTGCCTATACCCTGGATAATCCGCAAGCTAATTTGAAAGAAACCCATAGTGGTATTTTATATGCCCGGCCTAAAACCAATAAATACCGGGTGGTTTTTAAAGAGCAGGAGTTGATCAGCGATGGTAAGAATCAATGGTCATATCTAAAAGCCGATAAGGAAGTACAATTAAGCGAGGTGGAAAAGGGTGCTGATGCCTTAAACCCGGCTAATATTTTCACTTTTTACGAAAAAGGCTTTAAATATTTGTATACCGGCGAAAGTAAGTTGAATGGCAAAGTATATCAGGGCATAGAGCTGGTGCCTTTGGATGGTAAGAAAAATTACTTTAAGATCCGTTTAAGCATAGACAAGCTAAACAAGCAGATAACTAATGCCGTTTTCTTTGATAAAAATGGCAACCGTTATACTTATGTGATCAAAAACTTTGTTCCTAACGTGAAAGTTCCGGAATCTACTTTCGCATTTGATGCCTCAAAATATCCCGGGGTAGAAGTGGTTGATTTGCGCTGATAAATATTCGATTTTCGTCCTCCCGAGGTAACTAAGCGATCTGTGGGCGAAGAATTTATCCATGGCTTCGTCGCTTATGGATTGCTTTACACGGTGCACTTCCTGCCCTTCAGTTCGCAATGACGTAATTGATTATTTTATTTATTTTTGGGCTGCAATGACACTTTCATTTACCCAGCATACCTTAGATAAATTAGAACTTCTACTGAAAGCTTTAGATTATAAAGTGCGGTATGAGAAAGGCAATTTTAAAACCGGCGCCTGTGTTTTAGAAAACAGTCGGGTGGTGGTGGTCAATAAGTTTTCTAATCTGGAAGCGAAAATTACAGCTTTGGCCGAGTTGGTTCAAACTCTGGAAACCGATGAGAGCAGCTTGGACGACAAACAAAAGACTTTCTTTTACTCCCTTAAACAAACAAAATTAGAGCTTTGAAGATCACATTTTTAGGTACCGGAACTTCCCAGGGCATTCCCGTTATAGCTTGCCATTGCGCTGTGTGTTCTTCATCAGATCAGCGGGATAAACGTTTGCGGGTTTCTGTATTGGTGGAAACTCAGGGGAAAGTAATTGTGATCGATGCTGGACCGGATTTTAGGTACCAGATGTTGCGGGCAGGTGTTCAGCATCTGGATGCCATTGTATTTACCCATGAGCATAAAGATCATGTGGCTGGTTTAGACGATGTACGGGCATTTAATTACAAGCAGCAATCTGAAGTGGATGTATATGCCCATAAGCGTGTGCAGGAGGCTCTGAAACGGGAATTTTCTTATATTTTTTCTCATGTGAAATATCCGGGAGTGCCCCGCATCAAAATGCATGAAATTTCGGCCGATACTCCGTTTTCAATATCCGGAGTGGAGTTTATACCTGTTGAAGTTATGCATTTTCAGCTTCCGGTTTTAGGTTTCCGAATCGGCAAATTTACATATCTGACTGATGCCAAAACGATTTCTGAAGAGGAAAAAGAGAAAGTGAAAGGCACCGAGATTTTGGTGATTAATGCTTTACAGCAGGAAAAACATATTTCTCATTTTACCCTGGATGAAGCCATTCATTTTGCTGAAGAAATTGGTGCCCGGGAAACCTATTTTACCCATTTGAGCCACCGCATGGGCCGACATGAAGATATCTCTAAACTTCTGCCCCCCAATATCCATCTGGCCTATGATGGTTTGGTGCTGGAGGTATAAGAAGAGCATTATTTTTAATCTTTATGGGGTGCGGAATTTTTTCCTGCACTTTAATATTTTCCTTTTACTTTTTTCTTTGAAAAAAAAGTAACAAAAATTCAAGGCTGCACAAGCTTTAGCTAAAAGTTCTAAAAACAGCTATCTGCAATTCGAGCCGTGGGAAAGTTTATGCTTACCAAATTTTTTGCCACACTTCTCCGAATTGCTTTCTGAACTGCTTCATCGAATGTTTTTATAAGCTGTTTTTAAAACTTTCTTAACGCTAAATCTTGTGAGGCCGGGAGAGCACTATCGGAATGGTTTTAAAAATGCCAAAAAGCGCTTCCTGCGTTTTGCTCAAGCATTCAGCAGAAGATACCAGATAAACTCTTCGTTCTGCTTTTTTCGGCCTTTTTTTATTGCGGGAAGCACAGTCAAAGCCTTCGTAGAAACTTGGTAGCAATAAAAAGCAGCCGCGGCTCTTTTGGTTACTTTTCCAGCTGAAGGGAAAAGTAACACCTGGCAAGCGGCACTAGCTTAGCTAAATGCATAGCTTCTCGAATATTCACAAGCTGTTTTTGAAAAATCTTAACGTCAAATTTCATGGAGGCCGGGGATAATGAAATGCTGGTCGAGTCCTGAAACATCTTTTAATACCAAAAAATGGAGAGATCCGGCATCTTTAAAAACTAGGCGTGTCCCTTTTGTGTCCCTTGAATAAAAAAACGTGCTTTTTAGCGCTTAAATGCAGGTTGTGCCCGGGAGCAGATTCGAACTGCCACGTCCTTTCGAACGCCACCCCCTCAAAGTGGTGCGTCTGCCAATTTCGCCACCCGGGCTTTTTGAGAAAGAAAAAGAGTCCAATTTTTCCATTGAACTCCTGAAAGTGCCCGGAGAGAGACTCGAACTCTCAAGGATATAACTCCAACGGCTTCTGAGACCGCAACGTTTGCCAATTTCGCCATCCGGGCTTTTTGAAACAGGACTGCAAATATAGGATCTTCCTCCGAAAATCAATACGCAATTATGAAATCATTGATTTTTTTTTGCCTGTATCATTTTATCAGATAAATTTATGCTTTCAATCAATATTAAAATGATTAAAAAAATACTTGCCGTACTATTTATTTTGGCCTGCTCAGGTCCGGTTTTCTCGCAGCAAAAAGATGCTGTGTTAGGAATATGGTTAAATGCCAGTGGGGAAGGCCAGATCATGATTTATAAACAAGGAGATAAGTATTTTGGAAAGTTGGGCTGGATCAAAAATCCCAACGATGAAAAAGGAAAACCTAAGGTGGATGCCCGCAATCCGGATGTTTCTATGAAAACCAGACCGATTTTAGGTGCCGAAATCTTAAAGGATATTGTTTATCAGGGGAATGGGGTTTGGGGAGATGGCACCATTTACGATCCTAAAACCGGGAAAACATACAGTTGTACCATCAAAATGACTACTAATGATAAATTGGATATCCGGGGATTTATAGGCATTTCCTTACTGGGCAGAACAGAAATATGGCAAAGAGTAAATTAATGACATTTAGAGGTACTCTTGTTTGTTTATGCCTGCTTTTCCTAACGGGATGGTCTTTTGCGCAGGAAATTAAGTCTTTGCAATCAGGGAAAAATACCAGCATTCGCGGGCTTTCCGTGGTCGATAATTCGGTAGCCTGGGCCAGCGGCAGCAATGGGTATGTGGCCAATACAAAAAACGGAGGCAAAACCTGGATCTGGAAACAATTGCCCGGCTATGAAAAGTTTGATTTTCGGGATATTGAGGCGTTTTCTGCCCAAGAAGCCATTATCATGAGTGCAGGTTCTCCGGCAGTTATTTTGAAAACTACTGATGGCGGCCTCAGTTGGGAAGAGGTTTATCGCAATGAATCGCCCGACATATTTCTGGATGGGATGGATTTTTGGGATCGTCGGCGGGGAATTGTTTATGGAGATCCTATTAAGGGGCAAATGCAATTGTTGAGAACTAAGGATGGGGGTAAATCCTGGGAAGATATCAGTGCCAATTTGCAAGAATCTTTAGCTGATGGCGAGGCCAGTTTTGCGGCCAGCGGCACCGCTATCCGCACTGCCTCCAAAGGCCAGGTATGGATTGCCACTGGTGGCAGTAAGTCTCGAATTTTTTTCTCGGATGATTATGCAAAAAGCTGGAATTTCTTCCCGATACCTATTTTACAGGGGAATAACTCTTCCGGGCCATTCTCAATCGCATTTTTAGATACTCAAACCGGCATTGCTGCCGGAGGCGATTATTTGAAGGATACTTTGCGCCGCAATAATCTGGTTTTAACGCGAGACGGAGGTTTTTCCTGGTTTGAACCAGATGTTCATCCCTTCGGTTATCGCTCGGCGGTTGAATATCTGAATAAAAATGTGGTTATTGCTACCGGAACTTCCGGTACAGATATTTCATACGATGGCGGTAAAACCTGGAAGAATATTTCAAAAGAAGGTTTTAATGCGGTTCGTAAAGCCAAACAAGGCAACTGGGTTTTACTGGCTGGCAGCAAAGGACGCATTTCTGTGTTTCGGATAAATAAGGAATAATTGGGGTTTGGTTGTTATCCACCTAAAATCATCTTAAATGGACTTAGAATTTAACAAAAACGAGGATATTAATAAGCAGGCTTTTTATGAGGTGAAAACCCGGCTGAAAAAGATCTATGCCGGTGGAGGCGCCAAAGCTGCCGCTAAACAAAAGGAAAAGGGCAAAATGCTAGCCAGAGAGCGGGTAGCTTATCTTTTAGATCCGGATAAACCCTGGCTGGAAATTGGCGCATTTGCCGCCGAAGATATGTACGCCGAAGTGGGTGGCTGTCCTTCGGCAGGAGTTATAACGGGCATTGGTTATGTATCTGGCCGCCAATGCATGATTGTGGCCAATGATGCCACCGTAAAAGCCGGCGCCTGGTTCCCCATAACGGCCAAGAAAAACCTGCGGGCCCAGGAAATTGCCATGGAAAACCGCTTGCCGGTTATTTACCTGGTAGATTCTGCCGGCGTGTTTCTGCCCATGCAGGATGAAATTTTTCCCGATAAGGAACATTTCGGGCGCATTTTCCGGAATAATGCCATTATGAGCAGCAGCGGTATTGTGCAGATCTCGGCTATTATGGGCTCTTGTGTGGCTGGCG
>DASQIU010000136.1:0-7186 GCA_035631395.1 Daejeonella sp.
GCTCGTTCTTGCCATTGTATTTGTTTCCATTACTATGCTTGGCTATGTGAAACTTGCTTTGCCCGATGTTGGGAAACCGGCAGAAATTCAAATTGAGCCAACCGCCCAACGTCTTGAACGGGGTAAATACCTTGCCCAGCATGTAAGCCTCTGTATTGATTGCCATTCTAGCCGAGATTGGTCTAAATTAAGCGGACCGGTAGATCCGAACAGCTTTGGTATGGGTGGTGAACGTTTTGACCATAATATGGGCTTACCTGGAATTTATTATGCTCCCAATATTACGCCTTATGGTTTAAAAGACTGGACCGACGGCGAGATTTTCAGAGCAGTAACCAGTGGAGTGAATAAAGATGGCAAGGCATTATTCCCCATTATGCCTTATCCGCATTTTGCACAAATGGATCCGGAAGATATTTATTCCATTATTGCCTATATCCGTTCTCTTCCGGCCAAAGAAAGCAAGGTATTGACTTCCGAATCAGATTTCCCGATGAATTTCATCATCAATACCATCCCACAGAAAACAGAAGTAAAAACGGTAAAGCCATCTCCTAACGACCAGATCGCTTACGGACGTTATCTGGTGAATGCAGCTTCCTGCTCAGAATGTCACAGCAAGATGGAAAAAGGAAAACCCTTACCAGGCATGGACCTTGCCGGCGGAAATGAGTTTAAATTTCCAGATGGAAAAACGGTATCCATATCGGCCAACATTACGCCGGATCAGGAAACTGGTATCGGATCCTGGACCGAAGAGCAGTTTTTAAATCGTTTTAAAGCTTATCGCGACATCAAAAACAATCCTAAGCCGGTTTCTAAGGGCGAGTTTCAAACGGTAATGCCCTGGACCATGATCAGCGGAATGGAGGACAGCGACTTAAAAGCTATTTATGCTTATTTGCGCACTATAAAACCAGTGCAGAATAAAGTAACCACCTTTATTACGGCCGACTAAATTCCAAGGCCTTAATAAACTGATGAAACTGATGTATAGCCTGTCTTTTTTTTGCATCCAGATCAAAATCCAGGTTATGCATCAGATATTCTTCTAAATCAATACCCGGATGTGGCGGAAGCGATTGAATAACTTCCGGGCGGCTATCTAAGCCCAATTTTAAAGCCGCATTAAGTTCAGCTATAAAATCCTCGGGAATAGGTTTATTGGAAGCCCAAACAGCAAATGCAAAAGGCAAACCCGTAAACTGTTGCCATTGTTCGGCTAAATCATAAGCATAAGGGTATTGATTCTTTTTTCCAAAAGTACGGTCGCCAATTTCCACAAAGGCATCGGCCTCTCCTTCTACAATTTCCGGTTTAACTTTCCAGTAGTTTTGCAATAAAACCAGCGCCAGATTATTGGAGGTTCTGGACTGCACATCCAAACGAATAGTGCTGATCTCGTAAATGGGTTTATGGCTAAAAATAAATACCGAATTTACTGGTCCGGTGGCCCCAATACAATAATCAGTTATGATCTGATAATTAGAAATATGCAATAGTGCAGCCACTGGAACCAAGCCGATATCAGCCTGATTATGAATTAGTTTATTGGCACAATCTGAAGGAATATCTAAGCTTAAATCAATTTTATCTAACAAGCCATTTGAATGCAAAATACCATATACAAATGGTTTGGTATTGGTGTATGAAACGGCTGAAATTCTAATCTTATCCACGAGTTTATTTAATAAAAATTTGCTTAAGATGATCGGTATTGTTGAAGTCCTGTATCTGGAAGAAAGAACCATTGTACTCAACCTTATAAAGAGAAGTATTCAGATGTGGAAACTTATCCATATGCGACAAGGGTTCGTTGGTTAACAGGCATAGAAAAAGTCTCATGGCCCGGCCATGCATGCAAATCAGAATATTACTATCGTTATCGTCTTCAATCAGTTTTTCCAGAACCACCAGTTGGCGCTCTTTTACTTCCAGCGGGCTCTCTCCTTCGTCAAATTTATGGTGCAATTCTCCCCTTAGCCAATTTTGCGTTAACTGACGAAATGATTGCTTGGTAAGCTCAGAACTCTCCTGTCCTTCGTAAATTCCCCAGGCTAATTCATCCAAGCCCGGATATTGCATCCAGGGAATACCGGCATCGATAAATTGTTGCACGGTTTGATGGGTTCTTTTTAAAGTAGAGGTGTATATTTTATCGAAAGGGATATTTTTATAGGCCTGATAAAAAGCATTGGCTTGCAGGCGGCCCAACTCATTGATATCGGTATCCATACCCCGGCCCTGCACAATTCCTTGTTTATTGAGGTCTGTTTCGCCATGGCGGATGATATAAAGGGTTTTAATAATATCCGACCCCGTTTGCAGATTCTGAGTATTTTTAATGTCCATCACTTAATATTTTCCCCTTAACATTAAAACTAAGGCTGAGAAATGACCGGCAATTTGTAGTATTTGGTCTGATTTTCTTTTTCTGCGAATACTACATCTTTATAATCGGTAACTACATTATATAGTGTATCTCTTTCTACCGGATGCCTGCCAGCATTTTTAATGAGTTCTACCAATTCCTGGGTACTCATAGCCGGGTGCTGTTCTTCGGCACCCGCCATAGAATAAATTTTGGTCGTATCGTCCAGGGTTCCATCGATATCATCCACTCCAAAATTTAAAGCTAATTGAGCGGTATTGCGGCTGATCATGGCCCAATAGGCTTTGATATGATCAAAATTGTCCATGTAAATACGGGCAATAGCATAATTACGCAAGTCTTCAATTACAGAAACTTCCGGAATATGCGACATCTGGTTATCCTGATTTCTGAATTTTAACGGGATAAAAGTCTGGAAACCGCCGGTTTTATCCTGTAAAGCCCGTAATTGTTCCATATGATCTACCCGGTGTCGGAATTGTTCAATATGGCCATAAAGCATGGTCGCATTGGATCGCATGCCCAATTTATGCCATTCTTCGTGTATTTGCAGCCATTGCTCGCCGGTGCATTTATCTTTGGCTATTTGCTCCCTGATTTCAGGATCAAAAATCTCGGCGCCTCCGCCCGGCATAGATTCCAAACCGGCCTCCTTCATTAATTTCATCCCGGTAGGATAATCTATTTTGGCTTTTTTAAAGATATAATGGTATTCAACCGGGGTTAAGGCCTTGATATGCAGTTCAGGCCGGTGCTTGCGGATAGCAGAGAAAAGTTCGGAATAGAACTGTAAATCATATTGAGGCAACACTCCGCCCACAATATGCACTTCGGTAACCGGTTGGTCATCGTATTTTTTTACGATATCCAGCATTTCCTCCATCGTATATTCCCAGCCTTCAGAGCGTTGCTTAATCAGCCTGGAATAAGAGCAAAATTTACAATCGTAAACACATAAATTGGTGGGCTCTATATGGAAATTTCGGTTGAAATAGGTTTTATCGCCATGGCGTTTTTGGCGAATATAGTTAGCTAAAATACCTAAATATCCTAATTCTGCTTTTTCGTAAAGCAATACACCTTCATCAAAAGTAATCCGCTGATTTAAGCTAACCTTTTGAGCTATAGAACGCAGGTCTTCAGAAAGACCGGCATCCTGTAAAAGTAACTGTAAATTCTGTTCAGTATTCATCAGAAAAGTTTGAGCAAAAATACAAAACCCTTCCACAATAATTTTGATTCTACTTGAATTATGCCATTCATATGTTAAGTTTACCCTAAAATGTTAAAATCAAAATTGTAGATGAAACTGGAAACCATTGCCATACACGCTGGAAATAAGATTGATGCAGATAGTCATGCTGCTATTCAACCCATTACCTTATCCACCACTTTTGAGCGGGGGGCTGATGGCGGATATCCGGGTGGTTATATTTATACGCGGGCAGCTAATCCAAACCGGAATTCATTAGAACAAGTTTTGCAACAATTGGAAGGAGGCGCTGATGCCTGCGCATTTTCTTCGGGCAATGCGGCCGGTTCTGCGGTTTTTCAGGCTCTGGAAGCCGGGAGCCATATTCTGGCTCCTCATGATATGTATCATGGATTGAGAAACCAGATCAATGAAGTTTTTAAAGATCGTATCCAGGTAGATTATATTGATTTAACTGCTATTCATACCGTTAAAAATTATATCCGACCAAATACCCGATTACTCTGGATTGAAACTCCTTCCAATCCGCTGCTAAAAATAAGTGACATACAGGCTTTGGTGGCCATTGCTAAAGCACATCATATTACGGTAGTTTGCGATAATACCTTTGCTACTCCCCTTTTTCAGCGCCCGTTAGAATTGGGTTGCGATATGGTGATGCACTCTACCACCAAATATTTGGGAGGTCATAGTGATGTTTTAGGCGGAGCTTTAATAACCCGTGAGAAAACAGAATTCTGGCAAAAAATTAGAAATGTGCAGGAACTAGGCGGCGCAGTTCCCGCTCCTTTTGATTGCTACATGACCGTTAGAGGCATTAAAACATTGCCTTACCGTATGAAAGCACATGCGAGCAATGCACTTCAGTTTGCGGAATATTTGCAAAAGCACCCGGCCATAGAAAAGGTTTATTATCCCGGATTAAAAGACCATCCGGAATTTGAAATTGCCCAAAAACAGATGAAAGGTTTTGGCGGCATGGTCAGCTTTTTAGTGAAAGGTGGCGCCAGGGAAGCCTTGCATGTGGTAAACCAAGTGAAAATATTTACTCAGGCTACCAGTTTGGGCGGTGTGGAAAGTTTGATAGAACACCGGGCATCTGTAGAAGGACCAAATACTAAAACTCCTCAAAACCTGATCAGAGTATCAGTTGGTTTAGAAAATATTGAAGATTTAATTGAGGATATTTCTCAGGCACTACAAAGTTTGAAATAGGGTTTTAAGATTATGAATTACAGGATTTTTTCTGAATCGGATCAAACTGATTAATGAATTGCACATATAAACGGAGTGCAAGAAAATACCTGATCAACTCCCCGTTCTACTCTTTTCGGCCTTCTTTTTTATTGCGGTACGTACAAGCAAAGCCTGAGTAGAAACTTTGTAGCAATAAAAAGCAGCCGCGGCTCTTTTTGTTACTTTTTCCAGCTGAAGGGAAAAAGTAAAAACTGAATAATTCTTCAGCTTATTATTTCATGGAGAATCGCGGATAATCCAATTCATAGATCCACATTAATTAATCGATTAACAAAATCGGTGATTCAGAATATATAATCGGTATAATCTGTTTTATAGTCGGCAATCCTCCATATCTTTTAATTTTTTTATAGTTGATTTTCAACGATTTAAAAACTTTCAAAAAATTTTATTTGGCGTTTACTTAAATATCAACCTATCTTTGAAACAATATTTGGTAGAAATATCAATATCTGTCATCAATAAACCTCGGTTTTTTGATTTATACAGAAGTGGCGAGAGATCAGGCTCCATGAACCACTGACAACCCCTCAATCGGTTTTGAGGAAGGTGCCAATTCCTGTCCGGCATATGGCCGGAAACTATAAATTTTTAAAACCATGAAAAAGAAAACTTCTTCTTTCTTACTTGTCCCTCAACGGGAAAAAACATTCAAAACCACTATTTCTTTCAATAGCGCACAGGCAGTTTTGAGCTGTATGTGTTGTTGTTGCTGTTAATGCCCGGAAGATTTTATTCGATTTATCGCAATAAAATTTAATTCCTATCTGGCATTTCCGAGATTTTTCCATCTCTCCTAATTTCCTTATTAGATTTTTTTAATCAATTCATTATTTATTTACCTATAAACCATTAAAACCATGGCAACAGAAAACTTAAAGTTTGAAACTTTGCAATTGCATGCCGGCCAGGCACCAGATCCAACTACAGGTTCCAGGGCAGTGCCTATTTATCAAACCACATCGTATGTGTTCAACAATTCAGAGCATGGGGCTAACTTATTTGCTCTGAAAGAGTTTGGCAATATTTATACGCGGTTAATGAACCCCACTACCGATGTGTTTGAAAAACGGGTGGCCGCTCTAGAAGGCGGAGTAGCCGCTTTGGCAGTAGCATCAGGCCAGGCAGCGCAGTTTATTGCCTTGAATAATATTTTGCAGGCCGGCGATAATTTTGTTTCTACCTCTTTCTTGTACGGAGGTTCTTATAATCAGTTTAAAGTTGCTTTTAAGCGTCTGGGCATAGATGTTAGATTTGCCAAAGGCGATGATCCGCAAAGTTTTGAAAGCTTAATTGACGAAAAGACCAAGGCCCTATATCTGGAAACTATTGGTAATCCCGGTTTCAATGTTCCGGATTTTGAAAAAATAGCGGCTTTAGCCCAAAAATATGATCTTCCATTAATTGTAGATAATACTTTTGGCGCAGCCGGATATTTATTCAGACCATTAGAGCATGGCGCTCATGTAGTGGTTCAATCTTCTACAAAATGGATTGGCGGCCACGGAACTTCTATTGGTGGAGTAATTGTTGATGGTGGAAATTATAACTGGGGCAATGGTAAATTCCCTCAATTCACAGAGCCTTCTGAAGGATATCATGGTTTGATTTTCAATGATGTATTTGGCATAGGTGGTCCTTTTGGAAACATTCAATTTATTACCCGGGCCCGTGTAGAAGGGCTGAGAGATTTCGGTCCAGCTCAATCTCCTTTCAATTCATTTTTACTTATACAGGGATTAGAAACCCTTTCTTTAAGGGTTCAGCGTCATGTAGATAATGCTTTGGAACTGGCTAAATGGCTGGAAAAACATCCGCAGGTAGAACAAGTAAACTATCCCGGATTGGAAAGCAGTCCTTACCATGAAAATGCCAAAAAATATCTGCGCAACGGATTTGGGGCAGTACTTTCTTTTGAATTGAACGGTGGTAAAGAAGCAGCAATAAAGTTTGTAGATAGCCTGAAGCTGGTTAGTCATCTGGCTAATCTGGGCGATGCTAAAACTTTGATTATTCAACCAGCCGCTACCACCCATCAGCAATTAAGTGACGAGGAACAGCTGGCATCCGGAGTAACTCCTTCGCTATTGCGGATAGCCGTAGGAATTGAACATATTGATGACATTAAAGCAGATCTGGAACAAGCATTTGCTACTGTTAAACAAGACGAACCGGTATTGGCATAAAGCAGAATTTCTCCAAATAAGTAGCCCATCCCGGAAAAATGAAATTATAATGGAACCAAAACTATATCAGCATAAAAAGCCTTTCTGTTGGAAAACGGTAAAAAACTATCCAACCTGGAAATCGCTTACCATACTTAC
>DASQIU010000137.1:0-37905 GCA_035631395.1 Daejeonella sp.
AGAAAAAACAGGGTGCTAACCACCGCCGCCGAAATGATCACACTAGTGGAAATGCGGACAACCTCTAGAGAAGAGCCGCTGCGAATGAGCATAAAAGAGCCTAAGGTGAGCGAAATGACCCCGCCAACGGCCAGCAGCCCATGACTCACAATTTTTATCTCCAGCAAAAAAAGTATAATGCCAAATACAATCAAGGCCAAACCGGCGTAATTAACCGGCAGGGCATGCATGGAATAAAATGCCAAAATCAAAGCAATAACTCCGGCTATACCCGGCAAAATGGCGCCCGGATTAAAGAGTTCAAAGAGAATACCGTAAATGCCAATTAATAACATGATGTAGGCAATATTTGGGTCGCTAATCAGATTTAAGATGCTTTCTGTGTACGACATTTCATAGGTATTGATAACGGCATTTTTGGTATGCAGGGTAACTTGTCCTGAACTCAATTGAATGGTTTTGCCATCTATTTTATGCAATAAATCCTGATCATTGGAAGCCACCAAATCAATTACGTGCTGCTCCAGAGCTTCATTTTCAGTAATAGACAGACTTTTGCGCACAGCCTCTTCTGCCCATGTAAAATTACGTTTCCGTTTTTGAGCAATGGTACGAATAAAGGCCGCCGCATCATTGGTAGCTTTTCCATTCATCACAGTATCCATAGGCCCCTGCAGGCTTACCGGATGGGCGGCCCCAATATTGGTTCCCGGTGCCATGGCGGCAATATCGGCGGCAAGGGTTACAAACACTCCAGCCGACCCGGCATGTGCCCCGGGAGGAGCTACATAAACTATCACCGGAACCGGCGATTGCAAAATATCACTCACAATGGCCCGGGTAGATTCTAATAAACCTCCGGGTGTATTTAAGCGAATAATAAGGCATTGAGCTTTTTCCTGATGGGCTTTTTCTATTCCATTATGGATAAATGCCGCCGAGGCGGGATTGATACTTCCCTCTATGCTCAGGCTGAGCACAGTTTGGGCATGTGCTATCGGTGATAAGAAAATCCAAATGAAGAAATACAGGTAATAACGTTTCATTTTCCGGCATTGGTTCCAAACGCTTAAGCTTATTAAGCTTAGTTAGTACTGAAATGCCGGATGAATACTAATTGTTTTCCCTTGGAGGGATAATATTGTGTTTTTGAAGAATCAGTTTAAAAACTGGTAAAATTGGATGATTAGAGTAATGGTTCCTGTCTGTTATCCCAAAAGAAAAGTAAGCGGATTTGTTCCTCTTGGACTTCATAAAAAACTGAACAGTTCTTGGTAATTAAGCCCTTTCTAATGTTTTCGTTAATGTTAGATGGCTTAAAAATAAAAGGCTGTTGAACTATATTCAAAAGGGTTTTATTCGTTTTTTGAACAAACTTTTTTACTGCATTTTCTCCCCACTCTTTTTCCAAATAACTCACAATATTTTCAAAAGTCTCATTCGCTTCCTCAGTCCAAAAAACTTTTAAGATCATGATTAAGATTAGAGGTACTTGGTATATTTTTTCATCACCTCTTCATGAGGAGTTAACAAACCCTTTCGGGCTTGTTCCTGCCCCCTCTTAATTCCTTCCAATACATGAGGCGGAAGAATTTCTTCTTGTTCATTTCTTCGTTCAAAAGCGACATTTAAGGCCTCAAGGGCGGCTTTAACTGCTTTTTCCTGTGCCTTTGTTTCAGGGCGAACAATAAAGGTATCCATGATCAAAATTTAGTTTATCAAGTTTACTATTTCCGGGCTATCTGGTTTTACCTTGCTGTCAAAATGAACCAGCAGTTTGCCGTTTTTGTCGATCAGGAATTTATTAAAATTCCAGCCAATGGTGGCATCCAGAACCCCGTTTTCACTTTTACTGGTCAGATATTTAAAAATAGCTGCCGCATTCTCGCCTTTTACATCCACCCGGCTGCTTAAAGGAAAAGTAACGCCATAATTTTTCTCGCAGAATGATTTAATATCCAGATCGTCCTGAAACTCCTGGCCACCAAAATTATCGGAAGGAAAACCCACCACTACCAGTTTATCTTTATACTGTTGGGATAACGCTTCCAGAGCCTTATACTGCGGGGTATAACCGCATTTACTGGCGGTATTTACAATTAAAATAGTTTTGCCTTTGAATTTGGAAAAATCAATGGTTCCACCATCTATAGATTTGACCTTGAAATCGTAAATGCTTTTAGGTTTAGGAGCCGCAGCGGTGCAAATCATAAAAAGAGCACAGGCATACAATAGATTTTTCATATCCGGATTGTTTTTGATTAGTTAAAGATAGATATTTTGGAAAAAATTTGTGGGTAAATCTGCATCACCAGGAAAATTTTGATGATCAAATCAGTCCGCTTTTTTTTCAGCGGATTTTTTCTGCCAGAACCACCTGATCTTAAAAGGCGCTGTAGCCGGAGGCGAATCATCGCCCAACAATACTCCCCATTGCTTAAACATTTCAGTGCGGTCAAATATTACTTTCAATACGGCAATAACCGGTAAAGCAAGGAACATGCCCGATATTCCCGCCAGGGAACCCGCTATAAAAACACCCACGATTACACTCAATGCATTGATTTTGACTTTAGAACCTACTATGCGGGGCATCAGGATATTATTATCCAAAAATTGCACAAAAGCAATGGTTCCTAATACGGCAAAGATGGGCCATAATTCCTGCGAAGAAGTTAACGTCAGCAATACACCCAGTATATTTCCAATTAAAGCGCCTAAATAAGGGATCAAATTCAGCAGAGCAAAAATAACCCCAATTAATAAGGCATGCTTAATACCAATAATCATCAAAATTCCGCCTAAAAGAATGGTGACATAAGCAACCTGGATCAATAAACCAACCAGGTAACTTTTAATGATTGATTCCATTTCCTTCAAGGTCTCTCCTACTTTCTGATGGGTATTAGGTGCAAACCATATATATACGAAGCGCACCAGCAGATCTTTATAAGCTAAAATCAGAAATACATAAATGGGCAACAAACCAAAAAACAGAAAAAAGCTTGATACCGAACCCAAAGCGCCGCTAATAATGGTACCGGTTGAACTCAATAGTTTATCACTCTGCTCATTAATAAACTTCAATTGTTCTGCAGTAGAATAATTGGTTTTTTGATTGATCCAATTGCTCAATGATTTTAAATGCGCATTTATATTTTGGATAATCTGCGGAAAATCATCTATCAAAGAGCTTATCTGCGCAGAAAAAAACCAGATAACCAGTGCCGCCGACAGGGCCAAAAGCAAAATGGGCAAAGAGATAGCCAGGGTATCCGGAAACTTCCATCTTTTAAAAACCCGGTAAGCCGGCAAAAGCATAATGCTGATAAAAAAAGCCATTAACAGGGGCATCAAAATAGCGCCCCCCAGCACAATTAAGGCACCGGCTAAAAATAGGCCCAACAGTTCCAGGGATCTTTTAACAGTAATGGGTATCTCTTTCATAAGCAATGCGGATTTTTCAATGGGCAGAAATATACATTTTTAGCATGAAAAGGAGCTCTATTTTTTTGCCATGCCATTCCTCAGGATTGACACTATCGTTGCAGCATGCAACAAACAGATAATTCATCCCCTTAAATCAGGCATTCATCCTATTATTTTTTCATAAGCCCCTATTTAACAGTCCTTTTATAGCACCAACAATCTTAAGACATGAAAAAACTAATACTCATTTTATTTCTTCTGAAGCTTTGCCCTTTAGCCGGCACAGCGCAAAGCAGCATTTCCGGCGGAAAAATACACGGTCAGATCAGCACCGATAAGGGAAAAACGGCCGAATACGCCACTATCCGCCTGCTATTAAGCTCCGACTCATCCTTTGTAAAAGGACTGACCACCGACATGACGGGCAAATATGAATTCTCCAATCTGGCTTATGGCAGCTACCTGGTTTCTGTTAGCTCTATGGGTTACAAAACCCTGCACTCAGCGCCTGTGCATATTTCGGCCAAAAACCCGGAAATGACTGCAGATCTAATTGTTTTGGAAGATACACATCAACTGAGTGAAGTGAGCATAACAAGCACCATTCCCTTTATAGAAACCCAGGTAGATAAAACCGTTTTAAATGTAGAAAACAGCGTGATGGCCGCAGGTTCTTCGGCGATGGAAGTGCTTTTAAAAGCACCAGGAGTAATGATAGATAAGGATAACAATATCAGTTTGAAAGGCAAACAGGGAGTAACTGTGATGATTGATGGCAAGCCTACTTATCTTTCTGCCGAAGACCTGGGCACCATGCTCAGAAACATGAGTGCCAGCAATATATCGCATATGGAAATTATCAGTAACCCTTCTTCCAAATACGATGCCGCGGGCAACTCAGGGATCATCAACATCAAAACCAAAAAAAACAAACAACAAGGCTTAAACGGAAGCATTAATATGGGTACGGGATATTCTAAAAATGCTTTATTTAACAGTGGCGCCAACCTGAATTACCGGTATGGAAAATTCAACTGGTTTGGGAATTATAATTACGCCCACACTAATCGCTATCTGAGCATTGCGGTTGACCGCTCTGTAATAAACCAGCAAATAACCACGCTATTTAGCCAGTTTAGCGAAAATAATAGCCTTAATAATAACAATACCTATAAAGTAGGAACCGATTATTTTATCAACGATAAAAATACGCTGGGTTTCATGATGTCGGGTTATATCAATACCGGCAACGGAACGGGCTTGAATAAAACCCAGGTATTTAATAAAGATATGCGTTTGGATTCCTTTTTAGTGATGAATAATGGTGATGAAAAGCGTTACCAAAGTCAATCGTATAACTTGAATTATAAAACCGTACTGGATACCAGCGGCCAGGAACTAAGCTTCGACCTGGATTATTCCACTTTCCATAAAAATAAAGACGAACTTCTGAATAACGCTTATTATACAGCCGGAGGCCAAAGTATGAAACCTTTAAAGTGGAGCCGTAGTTATTCACCTTCGGATATCAATATCCGGTCGGCTAAGGCAGATTATACTTATCCTATCAGTAAAAGCTTCAAGGTGGAAGCGGGCGTAAAAACCAGTTGGGTAAAAACCGATAACGATTACAGTTTTGAACAGCAGCAGACCGGAAACTGGGTAAACGATCCGCTAAAAAGCAATCATTTTATCTATGAAGAAAACATCAATGCCTCTTACCTGAGTGTATCGCAAAAATTCAAAAAAACATCAATACAAGCCGGTTTACGGGCAGAGTTTACCCATTCCAAAGGAAATTCCATTACCCAAAATACCCTGGTAGATACCACCTATACCCGGCTGTTCCCTACTCTTTTTGTATCGCAGCAACTTACGGATAAGCAAACTCTGGGTTTTTCTTACAGCCAGCGCATAGACCGCCCCAGCTATGAAGATTTGAACCCTTTTTTGATGCTTTTGGATGAATATACTTATGTGCAGGGCAATCCTTATTTACGACCTGAATACACTAATTCTTTTGATCTGAATTATAGTTACGACGGCATGTTGGGCTTTTCGGCCGGATATAGCCATAAAAAAGACGCCATTGTTTCTGTAACGGAACAAAACGATATCAATAAAACAACCAAAGGAATACGCCGCAATATGGAAGCAGAAATTATCTATTACCTCGGGGCAAACGCTTCTTTACCAATAAACAAATGGTGGACCACTACCAATAACGTTGACGGATTCCATTTGGCCTATAAGGATACCGAGCTAAATGTTAAAAAATTAGCCGTTCAATTAAGTTCCACGCATAATTTCACTCTTCCGCAAGGATTGCGTTTAGAACTTAGCGGACGCTATCAATCGCCATTAAATTATGGGATTTTCCAGCTAAAACAGCAATATCAGATTGATGCCGGTCTGCAAAAATCTATTTTCAATAAAAAAGGAAGTCTTAAATTAGGTGTAAGCGATCTGTTTGATACCCAGAAAACCAGTATTGCCACCACGTTCAGAAACATGAATATGCAGATTAATGAACGCCAGGATACCCGCAAGGCCCGTTTAACCTTTAGCTACCGCTTTGGGAACAGTAGCCAAAAACCGGCAAACAGGAAATCGGGTGTGGAAGATGAAACCGGAAGGATCAAAAACGGGAATTAAAACAATGTTAGATAAATTCCATCGTCAGAATAACAAAACGCGAAAAAATTACTCCTAGAGGAAGTCCAAAAATTAAAGTAGATTTTGAGCGTCCGCTACATTGATTCCATGACAAAACCAAATCATTTTTATAAATGGTTTGGTTTTTTATTCAGCCGCAATTTATTGCATTTAGTAACGCTTAGTGTCGCTTGTCGAGTGTTACTTTTTTCGTTTTATCATTTGATTTTTCATAGGCACTCAAGAGGGCTTCGCCGTTTCCCTTCAGCTGGAAAAGTAACCAAAAGAGCCGCGGCTGCTTTTTATTGCTACCAAGTTTCTACGAAGGCTCTGCCTGTGCCTGCCGCAATAAAAAAAGGCCGAAAAAAGCAGAACGGGGAGTTTATCTGGTATCTTCTGCTGAATGCTCAAGCAAAAATGAAGGAAAGCGCAAAAATAACCAAAGCCGTTCCGACATCGTTCTCCCGGCCTCACAAGGTTTAGCGTTATGAAAGTTTTAAAAACAGTTTGTAGGAACATTCAATAGAGAATTTCAGAAAGCAATTCGGAGAAGTGTTGCAGATAATTTGGTGAGCAGTAACTTTGCCACGGCTCGAAATGCAGATAGCTGTTTTTAGAACTTTTAGCTAAAGCTTGTGCAGCCTTGAATTTTTGTTACTTTTTTTTCAAGAAAAAAGTAAAGAAACAGAAACGTTGATTTATGAACCACTCTTTATGTATGCAAATTATTATGCAAAAACATCTCTACTATAGATTCATAATCATCTCATAGGTTCCAATAAAGCGCTGCATATTAAGCTTTTGAAAAAATTCTTCAGGCGTAGTATCCGATTCCTGATAGTTGATAAAACTCAACTCTCCATCGGTATTCAAACCACTTAAATAACTGAATAAAGCGGTTCCAATTCCCTGCCGGCGTTTGTCTTTTTTAACGCCAAACTGTTTTATCCGGCCATTGACCTGAGCGAGCACGGCATAACCCACTAACTCATCCTGAGCAAAAGCGCCAACAAAAAAGTGCTGATCGGCTGTCCGCCGGATAGCTGCAGCAGAGTTCTGCCAACTGGGTTCCACATCCAAGAAAGTTTTTACCAGCGCCCAATCTAACTGATTGATGGATCGAATATCCCAATCCGGATGATTAGCCGAAGCTACTTTGCCCTTATAACAGCCAAATTCACGACTGATTTTGAATCCGATTTTTTCATATAAGCGGATAGCCGGTCCATTTCCCTCAATTACTTCCAACTGATGCCGGCTGTAACCTTGTTCTTTCAGAAGCGGGATAATAAACCGGTACATTTGTTCACCCAGTTTTTGGCCACGATATTCCGGGACAATAGCGGTACCGGCGTTATACACCGTTTCCAGGCCATTTACCTGACCAAGGCCATGCAAAATAAATCCTTTTAGCTCGCCTTGATCAAATACGCCCACCGAAGCCTCCAGATTAATATTCTCTGCGATGATTTTAGTAGCCAAACTTTCCGGAGTTAATTGCAGCCGAATCATATAATCGGAAAATGCCTGGTTAAAAGCTTCCAATAACTGGCTGAGAGCTATATTTTCTAGTGTTCTAATTTCCATATCGATGAAAGTTTCATTCTTAATCATTCATCCTTTGAGAGTTTTCTGTTTTTCCTCACACGCCAAGATGCCATGCTTTTTCCTACATCTTAGCATTCACAATCGACAGGCTCAGTGTGTGACGGTCTGCATAAACATGCAGGAACATTAACGCGTCATGGTGAGCTTGTCGAACCATAAATCGGAGCAGAAACCAACCAAATTCCCAATCCTTCCCCTAATGCATTTTCTAAAACTGCAATCGATAACCCAAAATAGGGAAACGCCCTTGCATATATTCTGTAGTGATTTTTGCTTTATCAGCATTATATCCATGCTTTAAAATATTCCGTGAGTCTAAAATATTGTTTACGCCTATAAACATGGAGTGATTGGACGAATACTTATTCAATAAATACGACAGCTTCACATCAATCCGGTTGTAAGCCGGCGTTCTTACCTCATAGGCCCTTTGGTAATCAAGCACCCGCTCGCCTTTGGCTATAGAAGCTGCCAAATCAATCGGAATAAATGGCCTTCCGCCGGCAAAACTGGCCTTCACATCCACCGAGAACTTATTTTCTTTATTCCTGCCCATAGAAAACTCATATCCCGCCAGGAAATTAACAATGTAATTATTATTAAAAACGGTGTTACGCCAAACTTGATCAGAACCTTGATACTTGGATTCGAAAAGAGAAGCCGTAGTTAAGAAATACAGATTTTTAGTGAAGGATTTCTCCAACGAAAACTCGATCCCGTAATTTTTTCCCCGGCCTTTATTTTCCAAACTATCCGGGATTTCGAAACTATATTCATTGCCTTCATTGATAGCCGAATAAAAAGGACGATGCGGAGTAACCGGTACTTTACTCAACCCCTGATAATACAGCTCCGTTTTAACTTTAGTGCTGTTATCCAAGCGATACTCATGAGATAATACCCAATGCTTGGATTTAGAAAAATCCAGGTTTTTATTGCTTCTGCGAGTAATGCCCTCATTGGTGTAATCACGCAGGTAAAAAATAAAAGGCTGGCTCTGGCTATGCTGACCAAAGGCCAATCCCAGGGTTTGCGCATTGGAGAGGCTATACTGAAGGGCCAACCGCGGCTCTGTATGATGCGTTTTATTCAACATGAGCATCTGACTGTAAATACCGGCGCTGGCTTTTAAATTATCGTTCAGATTTACCTGATAGTTGATATAAGCCTGCCCCAACGTAGCATGACTATTGGCATTGAAGTTTACTTCATATTCATCATACCGGTTAAGCTGCTGCTGATAATAATTGTAGAAATACTCGGTTACAGAGAATCCGGTTTTGAATGATTGGCCGGAACCTAGACGACGGGTCAGATCAAATTTGAGCTGCCCCTGCGAAGAGCCTAATTGCAGATCCTCTTTCAAACGGTTTTCCTCTCCGGGTCTAACCAGGCTTACCAAAGCCGCCACCCGGTTTCCTGCAACTGCAAAACTCAGTTTACTCACTGTATTTTCATCCCAGATATAGGTATTGTTAACGCCTACCACTCCTATATTGCTGGAAAACTCCATATCCTCGGCTTTATCAGAAAAACTCCAATCGTTTGGTCCTTTTTGGCTTTCCAGCAAAGAAATACTGCTGATACCGCCCACCCCAAAAACGGAAGTGCTCCCTTTTGAATTAGGAAAATGGAGTTTAAAGTTCAGGTCTTGAAATAAAGGCAAACCGCTCACATTCAAGTTCACGCCTAATTTGCGTAGGCTGGATAAATCAAAATAACGGTAATGCCCAACAAAAGTATTTTTATTCTTAGCAGGATTAATTGGTCCTTCTGCGCCCAGTTCCAATCCGTTCAAACCGGCCTGGAACGTATATTCGCGTTTATGGTCATTTCCTTTTTTAAGTTTCACGTCCATCACTGCTCCGTTTTTATTACCATATTCAGCGGGAAAAGCTCCGGTAAAAAAATCCGAATTGGCCAGCATATTATTATTCAGCACACTAAAATAACCGCCCGTGGTTCCTACAAACGAGAAATGGTTGGGATTAGGGATATCCAAACCTTCTAAACGCCAAAGCAAACTATTGGGTGAGTTTCCCCGAACTACAATATCATTCCGTATATCGCCCTGCACATTTACCCCGCTATAATTGGCTACCTGACGGCTGATATCGCCAAAATTACCGGCATAACGTTTGGTTTGCTCCACATTTACACTACGGGCACTAACCAATGCAGAGGAGTTCATTGCCGCACTACGATCGCCGGTAATGACAATTTCCTGCAAACTCTGCGTCTGGAAATCCATTTCGATAATCAGACTCAGTTCTTTACCGGATGTTAGCGATTGATTTTCCAGCTTTCGTGGGGCATATCCCACCGATTCGGCCCAAACCTGATAAGTACCCAAAGGAATATTTTTGAAAATAAATTTCCCTTCGGTATCCGTGGAGGTTTTGTAAGTGCTGCCTTTTAAAGAAATGCTGGCGCCAGGTATAGCCAAACCCGTAAGTCCGTCGATAACATGACCGCTAATCGTAGAAGTTTTTACCTGCGCTTTGATCCCGCCTTGCAACAATATTTGACAGAATCCTACCAGGAAAACTATTCTTAATATTCTTTTCATACTTTTTACTTTAAAAAAATTACCCGGACCTGAGCCCGGGTAACCTAATTAATCAATCATTATATTAGTCCTAAAACTTCAAATGCACTCCTGCTACAGCACCAAAGTATAAACCCTGGAATTTGTCTCCTTTAACTTTTTGGTGGAGATAATGCTTCACGAGCACTCTCCCTTCGGCGCTGTCTGTTTTCACATAGTTAAAAGAGGGGCCGGCAAACAAACCGATGCCTGGCAACACATCCAGCTCGGGCATAACCCTCACTGATTGTTTAAAATAATAGAGCTTATCAAATTTCTGTAAGGTGGTAGAAAGCGCTTCGGCATTGATGCGGAACGAATTGTTGATTTTCCAATGTGCACCAATCCCCGCTTCCAAAGCATATACCTGATCGGTATTTTTCCAGTTATACCCTAAACCAATAATTCCATATAATACCCGTCCGCCAGAGCGAAAAGCCATTATGGAAGTTTGGGTTTCATCTACGGTTAGCCCAATCGCTTTTTCTCCATTTTTGATCAGGTTTACCAATCCTACCGGATAATCGCTGCTATCGGCCACATTCACAAATCCTGAAAACTGGGCACCTGTCACTTTACGGGCCACATTCACAAAACCAGCAAACTGAGCGCCTTTTACATCATTAGCCACGTTCACAAAACCCGAAAACTGGCCGCCTTTTACATCGGTAGCTATGTTGGTAAAACCAGCAAACTGGCCACCATTTAC
Organism: Daejeonella sp.; assembly: GCA_035631395.1. Lineage (GTDB taxonomy): Bacteria > Bacteroidota > Bacteroidia > Sphingobacteriales > Sphingobacteriaceae > Daejeonella. The sequence continues at coordinate 10,989 of DASQIU010000137.1, forward strand.
CTCCCGGGATGTATTTACAAATCCTGAAAGCTGTGCCCCATCCAAACTTCCGGTGGTATTGGTAAAGCCACTCATCTGAACACCCAAAGTTTTATTGCGCACATAATTGCTGAATCCGGCCATTTGCAAACCGGTAGCCTTATCGTTAATGATATTGCTGAAACCGGCCATAGTCAGCGCCTTTTCTTCTCTGGAAAGGCCAACAAAAGCGTGCATCGAGAATGTGTTGCCAAATTCGCCGGCATTAACGCCATTACTGCTTATCGGGTAAAAAAAGCCGACATGCAGAGGTCTTGTTTTTTCAGTTTGTGCATATCCCAATTCAGAGATTACTACCAGGCAGAGTAGGGTCAAAAATTGCTTTAGGGTAAAGGTTTTCTTCATAGCTTTAAAATTTCTATCATTCCTGAATGATGGGGCAAAGAGAGAAAAAACAGCTCCCAAAAGAGAAAAAATGAAGATGAGTGCCAGAGATGAGGAGCTGAAAGACGGAAATAAGGAGATAAAGGTAGATGTTATATTATTGGCTAATTTGCCTGCAAAGGCAAACATTATATTGCCTTAATGATAGTTTTTGGAACAATCAAATGCAAATTGTCTTAATTTCTTGTAATTGATTTTTAGAGTGCTAAATCCTTCAATGCGATAAATCTGCGATTCAGACTTCTTTGCACAAGCCTAGCCCTTCTAAACCCGGTTGTAGCGATACCGGCCTTGTGGCTAAGGCCGGTGCAGTATGAGCGGAAAACGGGGCTGCCGGTACCTCACGCGTGTGGACATTGCTTTTCTAAAAAGTTTAATTTAAACTGGCTATTTGTTGATTTAAATGGGCTTTTTTTTCGGGACTCCAATCCAATTATCTTAAATTCCTAAAAATCCTAATCCTATTTCCCCAACCACTCTTTAAACGCGGTAGTCCGGTCCAGGCTAACAAATACTTCTTCTTTATTAGTTGGCTGCAATTCCAGTTTTAACTTGCCTTTTGGATAAACATGGATATTGGCAATTGCGCCCAAACTGACTATCAGTTGGCGATTTATCCTGAAAAATTGCCGGGGATCTAAAATCAGGCTTAGCTTATCCAGGCTATATTCTACTGGTAAAAATTCTCCATCAGCAGTTACCAGAAAGGTGATCTTATCAGTGCAATAAAAATATTGTATCGATTTAGTTTCTATAGTGCGCAGTTTAAAGCCATTGGAAATCAAAAAACGGTCTTTATAGCATTCTTCTTTGGGCTGAATGGTTTTCAGCAGATTTTCCATCGCATTTTCCTGAAAATGATCTTTAATTTGCTTGTATTTTTCAAGCGAGGCGGCAAATTCCTCATAATTAACCGGTTTCATCAGGTAATCAATGCTGTTTACCTTAAACGCTTTCACCATGTACTCATCAAAAGCAGTGGTAAAAATAACCGGCGTGCTGAGATTTATTTTCTCGAATATTTGAAAACAATCGTCGTCTTCCAGATGGATATCCATAAAGATCAAATCCGGAGCCTCATGATCTTTTAACCAGTTAATGGTTTCCTCTACCGAGGGAAGACTGGCCAATATTTCGTAAGTTGGATCATACCGATGGATCATCGCGGCCAGCCGCTCGGCCGTTAACATTTCATCTTCAACAATTAGTAATTTCATTTCTTAATTAGGTATTAAAGGAATAGTAATTGAGAACTTCTCATCGCCATTATCAATACGGATCTCCGACTGATTAACCATTAGATAGCGATTACGGATATTTTCAAGCCCTAAACCGGTTGATTCTTCTTTAGCATCCCGCTTATTGACATTATTTTCAACAAGCAACTGTTTCCCTTTTTGGGTAACGGTAAGTTTTAAAGGCATTTTTTCGGACATCTTATTATGCTTTACCGCGTTTTCGAGCAAAAGCTGCAAAATAAGAGGAGGAATGGAATAACCCTCCGCTTCATCTACCCGGATATCCAGTTGAAGCTTGTTTTCAAACCTGATCTGGAGCAGGAAAAAATAAGATTCCAGAAATTTCAACTCTTCAGCCAAAGGCACATGCCCTGCTTCTTTTTGGTTTAAAATATAAGTGTAGGCTTCAGAAAGGCGGATCACAAATTTTTCGGCCAAATCGGCATTTTTATGAACCAATGAGGATAAAACGCTTAAGCTATTAAATAGAAAATGCGGATTAACCTGGTTTTTTAGCGCCTGTAACCGATATTGGTTAAAATCTTTCTGCAACAACTGGGTTTCATTGGTTCTCTCCGCAAGCTTTTGCTTCAAAAAAAGTCCTTTTTGAAAAAGGTACACAAAGGCAGTTCCCAGCAGGTTCATGCCCATAAAAAGTTTGAAATTGCCCGGCGAAGGAAATTTTTCTGTCAGCAAATAAATACGTTCCAGTAGCAGGACAGAAACCAACAGTACCGCCATAAGCTCCAGCAGTTGACGCAGCCAGGCGGACTTTATCAAAAAAGATAGTTTATCGCTCAGAAGTATGAGTCCTCCAATTAGCATAGATTGTATTGAAAATATCAGGAGAATATTAAGTCCTTCTCTCGCTATTTTAGAGAGCGGGGCACCTTCCAATAAAAAGTATAAAAACGGCAATACAAAGCTACCCGCCACAACAATGACCAGGGAAATTTCTACCATATCCAGATAAGGAGACCGATATTTTCTTCTTCGCCTTTTTCTCATGAAACCTTTAATAATGGGATAGAAATTGTTTGTTCAAAACCGGCATTGGCAATTTGCACTTGCCTGCCTGAAAGCTGCTCATATCTCTCCTGCAATAAGAGCAATTGCCCGCTTACCTTTAAATTGGTTTTAGGCAGATAAGAATGGGTGATTTTTAGCATTTGCGGTTGCAGGCTGATGCATACATTCAAAGGCCTGGCTGCCGACATTTTATTACTGGCAATGAGATGTTCTACAATCAAAATAATGGTATAGGGAATAACCCCGGCCGTTTCCTGCGAAAATTCCGGAAACTGGATTTTGATTTTATTGGCAAAGCGTTGCGCCAAAATGAATTCAAAATTCTTTAAAAACTCCAGTTCGGTAAATAAGGGAATAATTTCCTTATCACGCTGTTCGAGCAAATAGCGGTAGGCCTTAGATAATTTACCAATAAAATCCTCGGCTTTGTATGGATCAGCATGAATCAGGCTAATCAGTACACTAAAGCTATTGAATAAAAAATGTGGATTGAGCTGATTTTTTAAGGCTTCAAAATTAGAATGAGAGATGTCCTTTTGCCACTGGATTTTTTCCAGTTCTTTATCCTTTAAAAAAGAAAAGAAATGAAAACCCCGCATGCAGGCATAAATAATCAGCAAAAAATCCAACAAGATCATTTTAGAGCGATTCACATCATCTATAAACTCCTGGGTTTCGCCAACTCCCGGAACAAACACGCTAATGTATAAAGAGGTGAAAAAATGAATCAGACAAAAGCCCACCAGCAACACACTAATCATCTCCAGCATATATCTCAAAGCAGAATTAGGCCTATGGCTAAACCAGTGGTTAAAACGATTGATAGCAAAATCACAGAGATAGAGGAAACTGACTGATAGCACAGAACTCAGAATAATGTCGGCATAAGTTATGCCCAATAAGTTTTCAAACGTTACCTCCGCTTTAATAGAGAGAACAATAAAAATTAACAAGGCATTAAAACCCAGCCCGGTTAAAATAAACAAAACATGCTTATTAACCCCGTATTGCTTTGTGTGTAAAGAAGTAGCCGTTTGCTCTTGACTCATTCAATTGAAATAAAACCTTTGGCTATTATAGAAAAGATGTACGAGAATGTGCGCTAAACCCAAGCGCAAATTTACCGAATGACGTAAAAAAGGGGATGAATGACGGATTTAACGACCATGTTTTAAAGCATTTAAGAATTTTTTTCTATGTCAATAAAGAGCAACCGAATAATCTATGAAGTCATCAATGAAGAAGTTTTTATTTATTTTGTTACAAGGTCTTTATGAATCTCCATCAAAACGCCTGCAGGCAGCAGATGAATTCTTCAAAATCTTGATAGATTATTATAATCCAATGACCATACGACGAAACACTATTTACCCGCTAACGTACAAAGCTTTAAATGCGACAAAGGCATAGTCAAAACAGACCATTTTTTGAACCTAACTCCTTTTTGAACTTATTTAAATAAGGCTTACCTTTGTAAACAATTGCCCATTTTAAGGAATGGGCTTTTTTTAATTATGGAAAATTTCAAAGTTAATTATATGGATATGAGGAGGTACTTTGCGCTAAAAATGCGGGTGGCTTTGCTAACGTGTAATAATGCTGATTGCATTCATTTTCCTATTGGTTATACTTTATCTCAAACTAACTGCAAGGACTTTATTGAGTAAGCCCCAACCTCTCCTTCAGGTTTGGGGCCATTGGTCTATATCTAATTTTTATCAAAAATTTCAAAAATCATGAAAAACTCCCGTCTGCAATTTGTAGCGGCAATTGCTTATTTTTTTCTTTTTCTGGTAAACCTATCGCTAGTGGTTTTAGCCTTTTGGCTGGGTCAGTTATGGTTGCTTTGGGTAGTAGCGGCCCTGTTGGCAATCGCATTTGTTGCCCATGACCTGACTCAAAAGAAACATACTCTTTTACGGAATTTCCCGGTAGTAGGCCGTATGCGTTATTTATTGGAAACCCTGCGCCCGCCTGTTGTGCAGTATTTTATGGAATCAGACTTAAACGGTAAGCCTTTTAACCGTCGTCAGCGTTCTATTGTATACCAAAGGGCCAAAAACGTTCGGCAAACGGTAGCTTTTGGAATGCAGGCAGACCCATATACTCCGGGTTATGAATGGCTTTCGCATAGCATGTATCCGGTAAAAATTAAAGACACCGATTTAAGAGTAACTGTAGGAACCTCCAAATGTACGCAGCCTTATGATCTAAGTGTACTGAATGTGGGTGCCATGAGTTACGGAGCATTAAGCAAAACTGCCGTTGCCTCATTAAGCGAAGGAGCTAAACTGGGCGGATTTGCTCAGAATACAGGCGAAGGAGGAATTAGCTCCCATCACTTAAATGGCGGAGGAGACTTGATTTGGCAAATTGGTACGGGCTATTTTGGCTGCCGCAATGAAGACGGCACCTTTAATGCCGAGCTTTTCCAGGCCAATGCCATGCGCCCCAATGTAAAAATGATTGAGTTAAAACTCTCTCAGGGGGCCAAACCTGGACACGGCGGTATTTTACCGGCCGTAAAAAACACACCGGAAATTGCAGCAATCCGGAATGTAAAACCAGGAGTTACTGTTTATTCGCCAGGACATCATAGCGCTTTTAGTGATGCTAACAGCTTACTGATATTTATTGACGAGCTGAGAACTCTTTCAGGAGGCAAACCCGTTGGCTTTAAGCTTTGTGTGGGTAACCCGCGTGAGTTTGAAGAGATCTGCCAAGCTATGGATACCCTAAAAATATACCCTGACTTTATTGCCGTTGACGGAGGGGAAGGCGGAACCGGTGCAGCACCTTTAGAGTTTACCGACTATTTAGGAATGCCTTTATTGGATGCGCTGGCTTTTGTATCTGCAACTGTTAAAAAATACAATGTTCCGTCTAAAATTATCGCCTCTGGAAAAATCATTACCGCTTTTGACATCTTAAAAGCCTTAGCCTTAGGTGCCGATGCTTGTTATAGTGCTCGCGGTATGATGATGGCTTTAGGCTGTATTCAGGCTTTAACCTGCGATAGCGGACATTGCCCGGTAGGTATCACCACCCAAAACAAACGTTTATACCGCGGTATTGATGTTACTGATAAACGGGTGAGGGTTGCCAGCTTCCACAAAAACACCCTGCATGCGGTGGTTGAATTAATGGAAGCCTGTGGATATAAATCACTTTCAGATGTAAAGCCGGAAGATTTTCATAGAAGAATCAATATTTCAGAAAGCCAAACTCTAGAACAAGTATATTTTAACAATAAACAAAACACTCCGCAAAATGTAAATGCAGAATTATTAACTCACCTAAATTAAAGCATTATGGAAAATGTACAATTAGCATTATCAAAAAGCGTTTTTGAGCTTTTACAAAATCATTTAAAGCTAAGCAGTAAGCTTACTGATTTTAATAAAGAGAAGCTATTGCAAGAATTGAACTCTGCTAAAGTGTTTAAAGATGAGGAATTGCCTGCCGATGCCATCACTTTACACTCTTTAGTTGAAATTGAAGAGATAGAAACCAAGCAGAAGTTTACCTTCAAGTTGGTAAATCCCGCAGAGGCCAATATGAAATACAATAAGTTATCTGTATTTGCGCCTATTGGAATAGCCTTGTTAGGCTATCGTACCGGTTCTGAGGTGCAATGGGAAATGCCTACTGGCTTAAAAAAATTCAAGGTGGTAAGTGTTACTCACCAGGAACCAGAAAAAGCCAATGTTTAATTTAGGATAGCGATCTTTAGGTTTATGGATTGGAACAGAGCACAAGAGCTGGAAAACTTCCCGCTGATATTACGCTTTGAGGACAATGAACTTCTGCCGACCTTTACAATAACATCCTATCGGGATATCCTAAAAACCGAACCCATTCTGAATAAATTTATAACCTGTTGATGGAAATTTTCTGAGATACGGTCTTCCATACACATAAAAAAGCTGCCTGAAAGTATCGGGCAGCTTTTTTATTACGGAACAACAATAAAATTCTATAGAGCAGCCCCTACCGGTAAATCGCAGCGGTGGCCAGGCATTCCATGTGCCGGATTAGTTTTAGGTGCTCCGGCAGTATTTAACGCTGCAGAATCTATAACTGGATTTAATGGCGCCCCAACCGGTAAATCACACCGATGGTTTGGCTGTCCATGTTCTGGATTTAAACCCTGGCTGGCAAGCGGCGAAACGCTCACAGTTTCAGTATTTGCTTTCTTAGAATTGTCTTTATTTATAAAAAAAACAACTCCCGCTCCAATCAAAATAATTGCTGCAATGGATATTAGTGTCTTCATGATTTATATAATTGGTGCTCAAAGGTAAGATTTAAAAGGATGTAACCCTATAACCTTACCTACTTGTTGAGATTCGATGATTAAAGAGCCCGAATTTGAAAAAATATAGAAAGCCCAATCAATTCTGGCAAGATTAATGCATAAAGGAAACCAATAACGAAAACCATACATTATGAAAAAAGCAATTTATCCAGCAGTGCTTATTGGAATTGTACTTACCATTTTTACAGCCTGCTCTAGCAAGCGCCAATTGGCTAGCAACACCTTTAGCCGAAGTAAAATTACCGGCACCTGGGTGCTAAACTCCATCAATTACGAAAACATTGTAGAGAATGCCGTACAAACTGTGTTTAACCAAGGGCCAGCCAGGGATTTTCAGAACAGCACCTGGATATTAACCAATAGCGGAAATGGTAAATATTCTCTCACTAACGGAGTTACACAAAACATTTTCTGGTCTTTTTCAAATGTAAATGGCACATCAATTTTTCAGTTTAAAAAATTAGACAATGAAAAAGCCAAAAATGTAACTTCAGGATATCAATTAGAAGTAACCTCTGCCAATGGTCAAATGCTTACCTTAAAGGCGCCTGTGCAATACGGTGGCAAAACCGGCTATATTGTTTACAACTTCTCTAAAAAATAAAATTCAAGCTATTCAATAAAAAAAAGCGGCGCAATAAATTGTGCCGCTTTTGCTTTTTGGAGTTTTTTGTCAAACTTAAAACAAGAAACCTTTCACCTCTTTATTAATGGTAATGTAACCCGGATAGTTAATCTGTTTATTCCAAAATGAAATAGTGGGTTTAATTTTGAAGGTAATATACCTTTTCTCTTTATCGCTGGCCGGAATACCCGCCAAAATATCGCCAATATCTTTCAGAGTACTTCCATTAGATAAGATAGGGTATAAATTACCCTGAATTGATACCGGAACGGTTAATGTAGCACCTGGCGCTATACTTACTTTTTGATTGACATAACCATTGGCAATTTCCTGCTCCTTAATAAGCACCTTGTATTCAAACTGATTAACACCTGCAAGTTTATGCCCCGGGTTTTTGATCTGCAGGTTTAAACGGGCTTTAAAAGGAATATCCTGACGTAAATAAGCCAGTGCCAAACCTGGCATTTTATCCAGGCTAAGGTTTTTATCACTCACTTCTTTTCCGGCAATAAAAACACTATCGGCAGAACTAATCTGATAAACACATTCCTGCAATGCTTTTACCTGGCGGGTTTGATTATTAATACCGCAGCCAAACAAAAGCATAGCCACCAGGCAGCTTAACAGGATTTTCTTTACTTGAATATAAAACATAATAATTTATTAGTATGATTTGGGGATATGCAAATATCCAGCCATCCTTTACGTAAAACAAGCCCTTTCAGTAAAAATTAGTGGTTTTTTCCAACGACTCTAAGAATCCTTTTTTTTAGGTTTTGAACGTTTCCGCACAGATACTTCTTCACCCAGAAGCAAGCTCCATGGAGCTAAAAAGTCAATCCGGTCAAAAATGATTTTAAGAATTGCCAAATAAGGCACGCAAAGAAACATACCGGAAATTCCCCACATCATTTCACCACAAATTATTCCCAGAATCACAACCATTGGATTCAGTTTCACCTTACTCCCAACTATTACAGGCATAATAAAGTTGGCATCTACGGTATGAATAAACAGAAAACTCAGTAAAACTAACAGCGCTTTACTTGCGCCGGCTGTACCAAATGTAAGAAGCAAACTTATAAACATGGCTGTAAATATGCCCACATATGGAATCACATTAAACATTCCGGCAATAAGGCCTAAAAACAAGGCATATTGTACTCCAAGTGTTAAAAACACTGTAAAACTGAGCATGGAAACAATGCCCATTTGCAAGAACAAGCCCATAATATACCTTTTAATAATGCTCTGCACCTCTCGGATGATATCATTAACTATATGAGCGTGTTCGTTTTTATAAATGGCCAGTAAAAATTTAAACAGGGTTCGCCGGTTAAAGAGCATAAAAAAGGTAAATACCAGGACAAATGAATAGAACAGAAATGTAGTAGACACTGTAACCAGGGTTAAACTGAGCAGGGTACCTGCATCAGCCAAAAGTTTGTCGGTAGCCGAATGAATATACTCCAGTTGGCGGGAAACTTTAATGTGCCAATGATGTTCTGCCCATTGCTGAAACTGGTGTAATGATTGTCCGATGTGTTCTTGCAATACCGGCCAGTCTCTCACAATTAATGAAAATTGCGAGCCTAACACCAATAAGACAGAAGCAATAAAAACAATAAATAAAATGACAGCAATTAATGACGCCAAGCCACGGGGCAGATGCAGCTTGATCTCAAAAAATTTAGCTACAGGCATTAACAGCGTAGAAAACAGGAATGCAAATAATAAAGGAGCCAGTACTTTTTGCCCAATTACTAAGATATATCCCAAGGCGATGATACTAATTAATATCAGAGCAACCTTGGCGTAGAAAGGCAAAACAACCGGTTTCATACAATACTAATTCCGTTAGGAATATTTTGTTTGATATATGAAAACCAATTGTCTTTCGTGATTCGTCCATCGCTTAAACGATAGACGAATAACGACAGACGAATAACGAAATTCAAATTTACTTCAATCCCAAAGTTTCCACACCTTGCTCAAAAATCAAATCTACCGGGATTCCTTTTTTACTCAGGCGATCCAGGTCAGCTTTCAAATCGGCATGTACCAATGCTTTTTCTTTCTGAACTTTTTCTACCGCAGCCTTATCTCCATTACCTTGCAGGGTAAGGATCAGATTACTCAGATCATTCATCGCGGTAGTAAATTTTTCATAATTTACCTTATAAGTTCCGTCAGCCATCCGCTCAAAAGCTCCTTTTTCATTAAAAAAGTTAAAGCATAACATGTTGGCTTTTCCATGAGCTTCGGTAGCACCAAATCGTACTGAGCGGAGAATACTTGCCATAAAAGTGGTATAATAGTCTTTGATATTGCCCTGTAGTTCTCCTTTTTTCAATAAAGAGCTAACCATATATAAACCCAGAATATCGGCCTTGGCCTCTTCCAGCCAGCTGTACTGTTCCTGCAAAGCGGCACGCACTAAACCTTTACCGGTAATGGTAGATTTTATACCCAGGCCATGAGCTACTTCATGAAACATCACGTTAGCAAAAAAGGCATCGAAGGTGATGTATTGCTGTTGTTCTTTATCAATTAACTCCTTGGCAATAGGCACCAAAATGATATCAAACTTGGCCCGCATGGCATTTTTTAACTGCGAGCGACGGGTACCTTTTTTCAATTGTACAGCCTCGTCATTAGGCAGGTTTACGGCAATGGTTTTTCCTCCGGCATTTCCATCTCCGGCGTAATAAACCACATCATAGGCAGCTAATTGAGACTCAGTACCCGGAACTTCCTTTTTATACCCAGCGCTTACCGGCAAACCTTTTTGAAGTTCAGGCAGCATACTTACGTACTTAGACAGTCGCTTACTCCAATCGCGGTCTTTTACCAATACATAGCTTTCAAAAGCAGCCCGGGCATTAAACAGCTTATCTTCGTAATTCTCTATCGGCCCAATAATGATATCCAACCCATTATTTTTCATATCCATCCAGGCATAATCGCTGGGCTGATAGTTATCAGTAACCAAAGCCTGGGCCCGCAAATTCAGATATTTTTTCAATCCGGGTTCATCAGTCAGTCCGGCAGCCTCTTTCAGCAGTTTGGAAGCCTTCTCCAGACCTTCCTTAAAAAATACGTGGTATGGAATGGATTCTAATTTTCCCTGGTCATTCCTACGGATAACAGAATACAAACCCTTTTTATCTTTTACATCCGATTTTTCTAACTCCTCTTTGGTCATGTTTTCCGGATAAAATGCCGCCCCCAATGGTTTAGGGCCTATCCCTTCCACAAAAGGTTTATCTGCATTCAGCCGGTCCCATGGGCCAAAATTGATCAACACAAACTCTTTGGTTTTCTCATCCTTAATGGCATTAAGCAAACTATCCTTTTGTGGATAAGTCTGTTTCCAATAAAGCTCATCCATTACCTGTGCCGCCTCAATCAATAAAGGCAATACCTTGCGTTCATTTTCGCTCAGCAGTTCCAGATTGGTCGTCAGCTTCACTTTTTGATAGATGGGTAGCCGCTGGGCCACATATTCCTGTAAAGAGTCTACGGCCTGAGCTGCAGGCTGCTGATTGGAAACGGCAGGTTTATTGTTGGTATTGGTGCAGGCCATATAACCGGCGGATAAGGTTAATCCTATAATAAAAATCCCTTTTTTGGACTGAAGTTTCATATAATTTCTGGTTTGTGGGTAAATATAAAATAAAACCAGAAGAGCTTAAAAAGGTTGTCTGCAAGCATACACAGTAAAAATTACAGAAGTTCCAGGAAGTTTCTATCAGGCAGATTGCCTGCGGGCTTCCCGTTGAAAAAGACCCTCCAGAGGTTTAATTCTGATATCGGTTTTTATACCAAACATCAGTTTTGTCATGCCACTGCGCTTAAGTACCAGTTCATATAAAAGCCAGATCGACAAAAATGTGCCGCCAAAAATCAGATTAAACTTAAAAAAAGCGGAAATATTTAACCTAATCACATAATAAGCCAAAATAATAATAACAGTTTGATGGAAAATATAGAATGGATAGACCACTTTATTGGCATAATTTAAAGCCGAGTGGCCAAAGTTTAAATATCTGTGGGCAAAGCCGATAAGGCAGATTGCCCAAAACCAATTGTTAAGCGATGTGAGTAGCAAACGCAAACTTAAATAACTGGTATCTTGCGAAAATCCCAAATCAATATAGCCCTGGGTATCATTTGCCATCCAGAAAATCACGTATAAAGCCAGGGAAGTGATCATGCCCAATGCCAGAGCAAGCCAACGATATTTCAGGATAGCCTGACTTATGGCCTGTTGGGTTAAAAAAAGAAAGCCAAATAGGAAGTACGGAAAATAGTAAATCAGGCTGGTTAAATTATCGTTTAAATTAACCAAAGTAGCCGTAAAATATGGGATCTGCAGTATCATCATTACGGGAAAAAGTATATAAGGCGTACAGATATATGTAGCCGTATGATCAAGCAAAGTTTTAATTTTCCATAAACGCAATAAAAACATCAACGGTAAAACGGAAATACTAAAAATGAAAATAAAGGCCAGGTACCAAAGATGCAGCCAATGGAAATTACCCTGAGGGAACCATTTAAAATCCAGCAGATCCAGGTAAAACTGACCGAAAGTTTGCGTATAGCCCTCAAATTTCCAGATAAAATAGATTTGCGGAGGAATGATCAGAAGCATTCCGGCTATTAAAGGAACCAGGATCCGGATAAAACGATCATCGATAAACTGGATGGCAGTTCTTTTTTTGAGGATCAAAGCCACCGCCGCCCCTGAAATCAGAAATAACAAAGGCATACGCCATTGCCTGAAAAATATCAAAATATGATCTATAACGATATTGGTTTCTGAATTTTTGATCCACCAGGAATGTTGGGTAAATACCTCAAAGCTGTTAGCGATAATGAGAATGGCAAAAGCGGAAACTCTTAACCAATCAAGGTAAAATAAGCGCAAGGATTGAATCTGATTCATAAAAGGCGATTAAAGGAATATCTGTGGCCTTTTAACCAATAACAAAGGAATTTGCTTTAGCATGAATGTAACTTTAATCATACATTCTTTATAACCAACTAACAATCAGGCAACTAATCAAGTAGTCAAACGCTTTTGCTTGAAAAAAAATCACCTGCTGTTTGCAGGATTCTGCAATCATTCTATGTTTGTTAAAAATATTTCAAAAAACGCATCATGATACTTAAAACCAAACCGGTTGGTTTATTGGCGGCTTCATTGGCCATTCTAATAAGCTCCTGCGCTACTAATCCCTATGCCGTTACCAACAAGGCTCACAAAAAACAAGCTAAAAATCTGGCAAAAACCGTTCGGCAAGTGCCGGATGCCTATCCTGGTTTAGATTGGGTTGGTACTACCAATTTTAATTTACGGAAACCAAACTATGTAATCATCCATCATACCGCCCAAAATTCCACCGAGCAAACCCTGAAAACATTCATCACTCCCAAAACCCAGGTTAGCTCACATTATGTGATTGGCCGGGATGGAAAAGTATATCAGATGCTGAGTGATTATTTAAGATCATGGCATGGTGGCGCCAGCAAATGGGGAAATGCTACCGACATCAACTCTTCATCTATCGGTATTGAGTTAGACAATAACGGTTTTGAAGCATTCTCTGATGCCCAGATCAACAGCCTGATGGATGTTTTAGCCAAATTGAAAAAAACTCACGGAATACCTGCAGGTAATTTTATCGGGCACTCTGATATTGCCCCCGGCCGTAAAGTAGATCCAAACGCCAACTTCCCCTGGAAAAAATTAGCCGAAAATGGTTACGGTTTATGGCCAGATGCCGTTCTGGAACCTATACCAGAAAACTTCAATCCCCAAGATGCACTTCGCATTATTGGCTATGATACCAAAAATATGAATTATGCTATCCAATCGTTTAAATTGCACTTTATCCAAACCGATATCAACCCGGAATTAACCGATTACGATAAACAGGTATTGTTTAACCTGTATAAAAAGTATTTTTAATCTAGTCTTTCCCTAATAGCTTCTGAAAAAGCACTCAATAAAAAAGCGGCTGTTCGACTTAGAACAACCGCTTTTTTTTATTGCACAAATATTTGCACTTGCAGATTTCTTCAACAAATCTCAAATAAACACTCCTTATCCTTTCTTCACTTCTTTAGCCCAGGCATCTTTCAGCGTGGCTGTACGGTTAAACACCAACTTTTCGGCTGTAGAATCGGTATCCAGACTAAAATATCCCTTACGGATAAACTGGTAACCACGACCTTTTTCGGCATTTACCAAATCGGGCTCGATCCAGGCGTTTTCAATAACCGTTAAACTATCCGGATTGATATAATCCTTGAAATCACCTTCTTCGGATGACGGATCTTCTACCTGGAATAATCGGTCGTACAAGCGAATTTCGGCAGTTTTAGCATGTGGCACACTCACCCAATGGATGGTTCCCTTCACATTAATCCCGCTGGTATCGCTACCGCTTTTTGATTCAGAGATATAGGTACAGTGAATTTCGGTGATCTGACCGTTTTCATCCTTCACAAAATCATGACAGGTAATGATGTAAGCGTTTTTCAGACGTACGCTTAAACCCGGACCCAAACGGAAGAACTTTTTAGGAGCATTTTCCATAAAGTCTTCGCGTTCTATCCATAACTCGCCACTGAAAGGAATTTCACGAGATCCTTCTCCTCCTTCTACTTCCGGATTATTTTCACCATGCAGGATTTCTGTTTTTCCTTCCGGATAATTGGTGATCCGTAATTTCACCGGATCCAGAACCGCCATGCGGCGCCAGGCCGTTTTATTCAGGTCTTCGCGGATGCAGAACTCTAATAAACTGTAATCAATAATATTTTCCCGTTTGGCAATACCTATCCGCTCACAAAAATTACGAATGGAAGCCGGTGTAAATCCACGGCGACGTAAACCACTAATTGTTGGCATCCGCGGATCGTCCCAACCGCTCACAAATTTTTCATTCACCAATTGTAACAGCTTGCGCTTGCTCATCACAGTATAATTCAGGTTTAAGCGGGCAAATTCGTATTGATGCGAAGGGAAAATCTCCAGGTTTTCAATAAACCAATCGTATAAAGGACGGTGAGGTATAAATTCCAAAGTACATACCGAATGGGTAATCTGCTCAATGGCATCTCCTTGTCCATGAGCAAAATCATACATCGGATAAATGCACCAGTCGTTGCCAGTACGATGATGATGCGCATGGCGGATACGGTACATCAAAGGATCCCGCAGATGCATATTGGGCGAAGCCAGATCAATTTTAGCCCGCAAAACTTTTTCGCCATCGGCATATTTTCCTTCCTTCATTTCCTGGAACAAACGCAGATTTTCTTCTACGCTTCTATCACGGTAAGGAGTTGGAACACCCGGCTCGGTTGGAGTTCCTTTAGCAGCCGCAATTTCTTCGGCAGTACTATCATCCACATAAGCCAATCCTTTTTTGATCAGTTCAACAGCAAATTGGTACAACTGGTCAAAATAATCAGACGAATACAATTCACTTTCCCAGTTAAAACCCAGCCATTTAATATCTTCCTTGATACTTTCTACATATTCCGTATCCTCGGTCAGCGGGTTGGTATCATCAAATCGCAAATTGGTTTTGCCATTGTATTTCTGCGCCAGTCCAAAATTTAAACAAATAGATTTGGCATGGCCGATATGCAGGTATCCATTCGGTTCCGGCGGGAAGCGGGTCAGCACCCGGCCATTATGTTTTCCGCTATGGATATCCTCCTCAATAATCTCTTCGATAAAATTCAATGATCTCTCTTCGCTCATATAATCATATTTTAGGTCGCCACAATTCAAATTTTGGCTTTAGCTTAGGCAAAATTAACAATTGTGGGCAATTTGTTGACCTCATGCGTATTTTGCCAATAGTAAGAATACTAATACCTTTGAACAATCTGAAAAGATTGCAAAAATTCTGTTCCAAATACGATTTAACCGATGAATAATACACCCTTAAACCGGCCCATCCGTGTGTTAGTGGCCAAAGTAGGATTAGACGGACATGACCGCGGGGCAAAAATTATTGCCACTTCCTTACGGGATGCCGGCATGGAAGTTATTTACACCGGTTTACGCCAAACGCCAGAAATGGTGGTCAATACGGCCTTGCAGGAAGATGTGGATGCCATTGGTGTTTCCATTCTTTCTGGCGCACATATGACGGTTTTTCCAAAAATCATCCAAATTATGAAAGAAAAAGAACTGGATGATGTGTTGCTTACCGGAGGCGGCATTATACCCGAAACTGATATGCAAACCCTGAGCGAAGCAGGCGTTGGAAAGCTATTTGCCCCCGGCACCAGTACTGCCGATATTGTAACCTACATTAAAGAATGGGTTCAACAGCACCGGAATTTTTAACGTTTGCATAAACTTAAAGGATGCAAAAACCTTAGAGTCCAATAAAAACTTTTAAATATCTATACTAATGCCTAAGTTAAGGGCAAATTGAAGGCAGCTTCAAATTTTCTTTAAATTTTAAAGCCATACCATGACCTATCAAAATCTGCTAACAGAAATTAAGGATCGGATATTATATATCACCATCAATCGCGAAAGCAAACTGAATGCTTTAAACAAGGCTACATTGGCCGAACTGCATTTTGCCATTACCGATTCATTGAATAACCCCCATGTTGGCGGAATTATCCTAACCGGAGCTGGGCCAAAAGCATTTGTAGCCGGAGCCGATATTTCTGAATTTGCTTCCTTTGATACCGATCAGGGGCGCAATCTGGCCCGCGAAGGCCATACCAAGGTATTTGACGTGATCCACAATTTTGAAAAACCTATCATCGCCGCCGTTAATGGCTTTGCTTTGGGTGGAGGCTTAGAACTGGCCATGGCCTGTCATATCCGCATTGCTTCTGAGAATGCCAAACTGGGCCTGCCTGAAGTATCTTTAGGCTTAATTCCCGGTTATGGTGGCACCCAGCGTTTAACCCAACTGGTAGGCCGTGGTAAAGCGCTGGAAATGATCCTTACGGGAGACATGATCAATGCCCAGGAAGCTTATCGAATTGGTTTAGTGAATCATTTGACTGAGCCCGAAAATTTGCTTGCTAAAGCCGAGGAAATGCTAAATAAAATCATGACCCGCTCGCCTATTGCCCTTGGAGCAGCCATTAGAGCGGTAAATGCCGGTTTAGTGGATGGCACCGATGGCTTTGAAGCCGAAATACTGGAATTTGGCAATTGCTTTGGCACAGCCGATTTTCAGGAAGGGGTATCAGCCTTTATGGAAAAAAGAAAACCAGTTTTCCTGGGCAAATAACCGTAATTAAAACCTGGCCAATCCAAACTAATCCATTTTGCACTTTTATGTTTCTCATCCATGAATAAAATTTTAATAGTTGATGATGAGATCAACATCGGACAATTACTTTCCAGATTCTTATCTCGTAACGGCTTTGAAGTAACCACCGCCGTTACCGGAGCCGCCGCTTTGGAATACCTGAGCCAGGATACTTATAGCCTGGTATTATGCGATTTCCGCCTGGAAGATACTGATGGAAGAGAGCTATTGCGCAAAATAAAATCGACTTACCCGGATACTGGCGTAATCATCATTACCGGTTATTCTGATGTAAAGCTGGCGGTTGAACTCATCAAAATGGGGGCTTATGATTATATAACTAAGCCCTTATATCCTGATGAGATTTTAAACACTATTCATAAGGCCATCCAAGCCCACCAGCCCGTTCAGCCATCACAACAAACCAAGACCAAGGTTCAAAAATCTGAAAACGACATTCTGCCCGACGAATTTATTGTTGGTCAGAGTATGGCCTCTCAAGAAATTCTTCGCCAGATCAGATTGGTGGCTCCAACCAATTATAGTGTTATAATTAGTGGAGAAAGTGGAACCGGTAAAGAATCAGTGGCTAAAAGCATCCATTTAAATAGTCCCAGAAGAAATAAACCCTTTATTGCCATGGATTGTGGCTCGCTGAGCAATGAACTGGGCGGAAGCGAGTTTTTTGGGCACGAAAAAGGGGCCTTTACAGGCGCCACATTTACCAAAATTGGCCATTTTGAGTTGGCCAATGGCGGAACTCTATTTCTGGACGAAGTGGGCAACCTTTCTTACGATCTGCAGGCCTCCCTGCTGCGTATTGTTCAGGAAAGAAAATTAAAACGGATTGGCGGCACTAAAGAAATAGATTTGGATCTAAGAATCATTGTAGCCACTAATGAGAATTTAGCCGATGCCATTAAAGAGGGGCGTTTCCGCGAAGACTTGTATCACCGTTTTAATGAATTTAAAATTGTATTACCCCCTTTACGCCACCGCGGACAAGACATCATCACCTTTGCCGAATATTTCTTAAAAGAAGCCAACGAAGAATTGAACCGGGATATCACCGGATTTTCTCCCGAAGTAATAGAATGTTTCATGAACTACAACTGGTCTGGAAATATCCGCGAGCTAAAAAATGTGGTTAGGCGCTCTACCCTATTAACCGATGGCGGACTGGTGCAGATAAAGGCCCTGCCCTTAGAGCTGTCTATGTTTACCCAGCTTCCTGCAACAGAAAGCTACGTGGCAGCACCGGTATCTAAAAAATCTCCTAGCGCCAATTTAAAAATGGCCGCCAAAGAAGCTGAATATGAAACTATTTTAAGGGTTTTAAACCAGGTGAAATTTAATAAGACCAAAGCGGCACAGATTTTAAATATCGACCGAAAAACTTTGTACAACAAAATAAAAGCTTTCAACCTGGAATAAACCGGTTTTGTGTTATTTGCATGGATCTGCATAGGCAAAATTTATAGCCCGGCGAAGCGTTGAACAGAAAACACTTTATTATTTAAGTTGTATTTATTAATCAAAAACACCGTTATAAATCTTTAAAAAGAAAAGTCATGACAGACAACTCAAAAGTATTGGCAGCATTATTAGCCGGTATGGCCGCCGGAGTAGCCATTGGTATTTTATTTGCTCCGGAAAAAGGAAGCGATACCCGGGACAAATTAAACGACTCTCTCAAAGACCTGGCCGATAGCATTAAGGATCGTGCTGCTGATGAGCTAAGCAATTTGTCTGGCTGGAAAGACAAAATAATATCAGACATTAAATCCAAGCTATCTGAGGTTGAAGAAGAAATACCTAAGGATTTAGGCAAAACGCAGAATGTTTAAAATTTAAGCCCAATAAGCCTAAGCCGATACCCTGATAGCAATAATTTTTATGAAAAAACAGCACGAAGACGACGGACTTATAAGTAAACTGAAAGAATATGCTCAAATCCGCAAGGATTTGGCCTTATTAACTCTTACAGAAAAAGGTTCGCATGCCGTTGCCGGATTATTAAGCGGTGGTATTTTAGTATTTCTGGGTTTATTAGTTTTCTTTTTCGGAAGCCTGGCCTTAGGATTTTTCCTTTCTGAAATGATTGGAAATACCTATGCCGGATTTTTTATTATCGCCGGATTTTACCTTTTATTAGGCATTATAGTCTATCTGATTAAGGAAAAACACATCGAGAAACCCGTTATTAACCGGATTATCCAAAAAGTATTTAAAGAAAGAAACGAAGGCGTTTATGAAAAACAAGATTGAGAATATTGACGATTTACGTTCCGAAATTCTTCGTTTAAAACTGCAGCAGTTTCACCATGAAGCCGCTATTGAACAGGATATCAAACACATAACTGATAAACTTCGGATTCCTTCTCTTTTACTGGGAAAATTCAATGAATGGTTTGGCAGCCAGGCCGGCGGCCTGGACCAGGCTACCAATGAGCATGATTGGGTAACCAATGCTTTCCGCGTGGGCTTGCCCGTATTATTAAACAAATTAATTTTTAAGCGGGCTGGATTTTTTATGAAATCATTAGTAGCCTTGGCTTCGCAACATGCAGCCAATACCGTAAACAGAGATGTGGTAAGCCATTGGGTAGATAAAGTTACTGGTTGGGTACGCGGAGTTAAAGAAGCCCGCAAAAATCGTAAAACACCGGATTATGGCATCCCGCCAGATAGTGAAACGTACTAAAATCCTGGTTAAACTTATTCGCAATCTGTTGATTTTGTAAAGTAATCTTCTCTGAGATATCCATAATTTCTTTCGAAAAGAAGCGGATGAAGACTTGCTTTGTCCCAAAATGCTGTATGAGAGTTAGTTTAGATCTTTCTAATTAAATCTGATTTTTCTGTATTCTTGTTACTAAATCTCTATGAGCAAAGGAAGGTTGGAAGCTTTCAGCGATGGGGTATTCGCCATCATCATTACTATCATGGTGCTGGAATTACATGCGCCTCAAGGTGGTTCGCTGCAAGCATTAAAACCCTTATTGCCCAAATTTATCAGCTATATTCTCAGCTTCATTTACGTGGCCATCTATTGGAACAATCATCATCATTTGTTCCAGGTTGTAAAGCATATGAATGGCAAAATATTATGGAGGAATATTTTCCTGCTTTTCTGCCTTTCATTGGTTCCATTTGTAACTGCCTGGATGGGCGAAAATCATTTTGCCGGCTTGCCTATGGCCTTGTACGGGCTGGTTTTATTAATGGCGGCCATCGCTTATTATTTTCTGTTGCACTCGCTAATTCAACTTCACGGCTCCCAATCGCTGCTGGCCATATCCATTGGTAGTGATTTTAAGGGGAAAATTTCGGCCCTTATTTATGTAGCAGGTATTTTAGCCTCTTTTATAAGTTCCTGGGCAAGTTTCGCACTGTATGCCCTGGTAGCAATGATCTGGGTTATCCCCGACCGACGCATTGAAAAGAGATTGCCTGAGGATAAGGTCTGAATTAGGTTTTTTGAAATATGAAAGATTATCCGATTTTACTTATAGACACTTTTTCTATGCCCTAAAGCGATTACTTCTACCAGGACAATTTCATCAAAAACATCGTAGATAATTCGATAATCAGCAACACGAATACGATACCCATCTCTGCCCTTTAACTTTATACAACCTGGTGGGCGTGGGTTATCAGCCAAGCTGTAAATAGCTTCTTTGATAGTGGAATAATAGGGCTCATTGATACTTTGCAGGGCTTTGATGACCCTTTTCTTTAAGGTAACCCGATAAGCCATTATTCAGATTTCCGCTTTTCTTCCACCAACTTAAAGGCTTCATCAATGGACACAGAGGCCTCGTCAGATTTTTTGGCATCATCATAAAGCCGAATATCTTCCAATTCTTCCAACTCTTCCATAATGGCTTCAAATTCCTCTATAGGAATTACCACTGATATTTTTTTACCTGTATTATCTGTGATAAATTGTGGCTCTACGGTAATCATAAAAAATCATATTATGTTACAATTTAACCATATTTATCAAAACAATCAATGATTTGGAGCGAGCTTGATCAGAGACTGCTTAAAAAATCAGCATAAGCTAAACGAATCCCCTCTTCTAGTTCTATTTTATGTTTCCAGCCCCGGGAATGCAGTTTAGATACATCCATCAATTTACGTGGTGTTCCATCGGGTTTAGAGGCGTCAAATGCTAGCTCGCCTTCAAAACCAACTACTTCTTTGATCAACAGGGCCAGATCTTTGATGGTGATGTCTTCTCCGGTGCCAATATTGATCAGGTTGGGTTCATTGTAGGTCTGCATCAGGTAATAGCAGGCATCGGCCAGATCATCGGCAAATAAAAACTCCCGTTTAGGGCTACCGGTTCCCCAAATGACAACCTGACTATTTCCGTTGGCTTTAGCTTCGTGAAATTTACGGATCAGAGCCGGCAATACATGCGAATTTTCCGGATGATAATTATCATTATATCCGTACAGATTGGTAGGCATTACCGATATAAAATTGCAGCCATACTGGTCGCGATAAGCATCGCATAACTTAATGCCCGCAATTTTAGCAATGGCGTAAGGCTCATTGGTAGGTTCCAATAAACCGGTTAATAAATATTCTTCCTTTAGTGGTTGAGGTGCCAGTTTAGGGTAAATGCAGCTGGAACCCAGAAAAAGTAGTTTCTTAACGCCGTTTAGGTACGATTGATGGATCACATTGTTCTGGATAGCCAGGTTATCATACAAAAAATCGGCCCGGTAAGTATTATTGGCCACAATACCGCCCACTTTGGCGGCTGCTAAAAACACATAATCAGGTTTATATTGGACAAAAAAATCGGCAACAGCCTGCTGGTTACGCAAATCCAGTTCAGCCGAGGTTTTAGTGATCAGATTGGTATAGCCTTCCTGTTCCAGTTTCCGGAAAATGGCCGAACCCACCATACCCCGATGTCCGGCAATATAAATTTTAGCGCTTTTTTCCACTATTTTTTCGTTAAGGCTCCAAAGATAGAACTATTTTTGGAGCTTGAATTTTAACCAACATGGGCAAAGATAAGTTACGCCGCTTTGCGGAAATTGAAACCTTTAAAAATGTTTTCCAACTGGATGCCGGCAAAGAGCTAAAAGGTGCCTGGAATAAGAAATTTTTCCAAAATGAGCATCCATTGGTATTGGAACTGGCTTGCGGAAAAGGTGAATATACCGTAAACCTGGCCAAACTGTTTCCGGATAAAAACTTTATCGGGGTTGATTATAAGGGCAACCGGATTTGGCGGGGAGCTAAAACCGCTTTAGAAGAAAACATAGCCAATGTGGCTTTCCTGCGTATCCAGATCGAAAATATCCTGGATTATTTTGAAGAAGGAGAAGTTTCCGAAATCTGGATTACCTTCCCCGATCCGCAGCCGCAGGTAAGTCGGGAGAAAAAGCGTTTAACTTCTCCCAGGTTCTTAGAAAAATACAAAGTTATTTTGCAGCCTGCTGGCATTCTGCATTTAAAAACAGATAACGATGCCCTGCATGCCTATACGCATGAAAAAATTGCCGAACTGGGCTTGCAACTTTATGTACGAACCGAAGATTTATACCGTTCTGATTTTGTGGATGAGGTGCTTTCTATTAAAACCTATTATGAGAAAAAGTACCTGGCAAACGATAAAAACATCAATTATCTGAAGTTTAGTTTTTAAAAGATGGAACCAGCTACTTTTTATGACCAGGTGTATCAGGTAGTGCGACTTATTCCAGCCGGCAGAGTAACCTCTTACGGAGCCATTGCGGCTTTTCTGGGTTCCAAAGGATCGGCCAGAATGGTGGGCTATGCTATGAATAACGCATCATCCGCCAATCCTGCTGTACCAGCACAAAGAGTAGTGAACCGAAACGGCTTGCTGACAGGAAAATTCCATTTCGGATCTCCAACCCTGATGCAGCAATTATTAGAAAATGAGGGAATTACGATAATAAACAACCAAATCGTTAATTTCAAATCCGTATTCTGGGATCCATCTATCGAATTGGATCTGGAAAAATAATCTTACACGCTGAATTTCAGCAATCAATAAAAATATAATATAATGGGAAAATTAATAGATGAGTTTAATGGCTATCGCACTAAAATGAACGACCGGATCATGGAAAGTGCCAACACCAACATTAAACGTTTTTTCGCCTTAGACACTACGGCTTATGCCGACGGTGCCCTGGATGTAAAAACCAAAGAAATGCTGGGTTTAGTGGCCTCTATGGTTTTGCGTTGCGATGATTGCATCAAGTACCATTTGGGTAAATGCCATGAAGCCGGCGTGAACACCGAAGAGATGAACGAGATTTTTATGATTGCCAACCTGGTTGGCGGTTCTATTGTGATTCCGCATTACCGCCGGGCCGTAGAATATTGGGATGAACTCAACGAGTTAGAAGCTTCCAAAAATTAATCCTTCGAAATGGATCTGATCAGATGCACCTGGTGTGGCACCGACCCACTTTATGTAAAATACCACGATGAAGAATGGGGAAAGCCGGTTTATGATGATAAAACCCTGTTTGAATTTTTAATTCTGGAAAGTGCCCAGGCCGGTTTAAGCTGGATCACCATTTTGCGCAAACGCGAAAATTACCGGAAAGCTTTCGCTGATTTTGAGGTAGAAAAAGTAGCCGCTTTTACCCCGCAGGATGTAGAGCGGCTGTTACAAGATCCGGGCATTGTTCGTAACCGGATGAAAGTGGAAGCTACCGTGCATAATGCCCGTTTATTTATGCAGATACAAGAAGAATTCGGCAGCTTTTCTGATTATATATGGGGCTTCTTGCCGGATAAAAAGCCTCTTATTTATTTGCGCAAAGAATCAAAGGATATACCAGCCCGCACCGAACTCTCCGATCAGATCAGTGCTGATATGAAAAAACGTGGCTTTAAGTTTTTCGGCACTACTATTTGCTATGCACATATGCAGGCCACCGGCATGGTGAATGATCATTTACAAAGCTGCTTTGCCAGATAGTTTTGCTCGCCAATAGCCGCAAAGGATAAAAAAATTCTTTGCAAAATTTTCCCAAGGCGCAATAAAACAATCATAAGCCTGGCGGATGTACGACTTTGTAAGATATTCGCCATTAGATTATTAACTTTGATTTTTTACCAGCCCCCTCAATCATTGACATTTATACCATGAAGAAACTCTTTCTTTTAGACGCTTTTGCTTTAATATACCGGGCACATTTTGCCCTGAGTAAAAACCCCAGGTTTACTTCGGGTGGATTAAACACTTCGGCCATTCTGGGTTTTACCAACACCTTGTTAGAGGTGCTTAAAAAAGAAAATCCTTCTCATATTGCGGTGGTTTTTGATACCGAAGCCCCCACCGAACGGCATACTGATTTTACCGAATATAAAGCGCATCGTCAGGCCATGCCCGAAGATCTATCCATTGCTATTCCTTACATTATACGTCTGATAGAAGGCTTTAACATTCCGGCTTTATATTCCGATGGATATGAAGCCGATGATGTGATTGGCACCTTAGCCAAAAAAGCGGAAAAAGAAGGTTTTACAGTTTACTGCATGACCCCTGATAAGGATTTTGGCCAATTGGTTTCAGAAAATATTTTCATTTACAAACCTGCCCGTATGGGTAATGGCGCCGAAGTGCAAGGTGTAAAAGAGATTCTTGAAAAATGGGAAGTGGACAGGGTTGACCAGGTTATTGATATTCTAGGTCTTTGGGGCGATGCAGTGGACAACATTCCTGGTGTTCCGGGTGTGGGCGAAAAAACGGCCAAAGCACTCATCAAACAATATGGCTCCATTGAAAACCTAATTGCTCACAGTCAGGAGCTGAAAGGGAAATTACGCGAAAATGTGGAGCAATATGCTGAGCAGGCTCTGGTATCTAAAAAACTAGCCACTATTCTGTTGAATGCCCCGGTTGAATTGGATGAGAAAGCTCTGGAAGTTGAGCAGCCCAGCCGTGAAATTTTAGAACCTCTGTTTGCCGAGCTGGAATTCAGAACGCTGGGACGTCGGGTGTTTGGCGAAGAATTTAATGTTACAGAACATAAGTCTGCCTCGGCAAATACACAGATGGATCTTTTTGGTAATGCTTTGGCCCAACCAGTTAAAAAACTGGAAGTAGAAGTACTAGAAGCTCCCTCGACTTTTAAAAACATCTCTAATACGCCTCATACTTATCATTTAACAGATACCGCAGAAAAAAGAGCCGAGCTGATTCAAATTTTAAGCAGTGTTCCGTCTTTTTGCTTTGACACAGAAACTACCCATTTAGACGCCCACGATTGTGAATTGGTTGGCATGTCGTTTTCCATAAAATCCGGCGAAGCCTGGTATGTACCCCTATCAGCTGATCAGGACGAATGCCAGCGCTGCATCAATGAGTTTAAGCCTGTTTTTGAGAATGAGAACATCGGTAAAATTGGCCAAAATTTAAAGTATGACCTTTCGGTTTTAAACTGGTATGGTATTAAAGTGCAGGGAGAGTTGTTTGATACCATGCTGGCTCATTACCTACTCGACCCAGATTCTCGGCATAACATGGATTTACTGGCCGAGAACTACCTTAACTATACACCGGTAACCATTACTTCACTGATTGGAACCGGCAAAAAGCAGGGAAATATGCGGGATGTAGATATTGAACTGATAAAAGAGTATGCCGGAGAAGATGCCGATATTACTCTCCAGCTAAAAGAAGTTTTCGAGCCTCTGCTAAAATCTGTTAACGCCGATAAATTAGCCCGGGAGATGGAAAATCCCTTGATTTATGTATTGAGCGATATGGAGATTGAGGGCGTAAAAATTGATCAGCAAGCTTTGGTTGAGTTTTCAAAGCTCCTGCAAGCAGATCTGAAACAATTGGAACACAACGTGTACGAAAAAGCGGGTGTAAAATTTAATATCGCCTCTCCAAAACAATTAGGCGAAGTGTTATTTGATAAATTACAGTTAGATCCTAAAGCCAAAAAAACAAAAACTGGGCAATATCAAACCGGCGAAGATGTTCTTCTGGCCCTGGCCAATAAAAGTGATATTGTCAAAGACATTCTGGATTTCAGGCAATTGCAAAAGTTAAAATCTACTTATGTAGATGCCCTGCCGCAGTTGATCAATAAAAAAAGCAGCCGCATTCATTCTTCCTATAACCAGGCGGTAGCTTCAACCGGCAGGCTAAGCTCTAATAATCCTAATCTGCAAAATATTCCCATCCGTACAGAACGTGGCCGGGAAGTACGCAAAGCGTTTATCCCCCGGGATGAAAACCACCTGATTCTTTCGGCAGATTATTCCCAGATTGAGCTTCGCTTAATTGCCGAAATCAGCCGGGATGAAAACATGATGGATGCCTTTGTGAAAGGACTGGATATCCATACCGCTACGGCAGCCAAAGTTTACGGACTAAGTTTAGAAGAAGTTAGCAGCACCCAGCGCCGTAATGCCAAAGCGGTAAACTTTGGTATTATTTATGGGCAATCGGCTTTTGGTTTATCGCAAAGCCTGGGAATTCCGCGTAAAGAAGCGGCCGAAATTATCGACAATTATTTCACCCAATATCCTGGCATTAAAAAATACATGAATGATACCATGCAGTTTGCCCGCGAAAATGGCTATGTAGAAACCATTATGGGCCGCAGGCGTTACCTGCGGGATATCAACTCAGCCAATGCTACTGTACGGGGTTTTTCTGAACGAAATGCCATTAATGCTCCTATTCAGGGATCGGCAGCCGACATGATCAAAATTGCCATGATCAATATCCACCATGATATTAAGGCACAAAAACTCAACTCAAGAATGACCATGCAAGTGCATGACGAATTGGTTTTTGATGTACAACGCTCGGAAGTTGAGATTATGAAAACCATTATTGAAGACCGCATGAAACATGCTATCAAAACCGTGGTTCCTATTGAGGTAGAAATTGGTCAGGGAGAAAACTGGCTGGAAGCGCATTAAAAATCGTCTGGGCCGATCTATG
>DASQIU010000138.1:0-13896 GCA_035631395.1 Daejeonella sp.
TTTTTGCGGTTCCTGGGGCCCGTTGATTTTGGGCCATAATCATCCTAAAGTTCGCGAATCGGTTACCGAGGTTATGCAAAATGGGATGAGCTTTGGTGCGCCTACAGCCCTGGAAAATGAGCTGGCCGAGCTGATCCTGAAAAATAACAAGTATATCGAGAAGATCCGCTTTACCAGTTCAGGTACTGAAGCGGTAATGTCGGCCATTCGTTTAGCCCGCGGATATACTAAAAGGGATAAGATCTTAAAATTTGAAGGTTGTTATCACGGTCATGCCGATTCATTGCTGGTAAAAGCTGGTTCCGGATTGGTAACTTTTGGTGAAACTTCTTCTGCTGGGGTGCCTAAATCTTTTGCTGATGAAACCATTGTAGTTTCTCTGAACGACAAACAAGCTGTTGAGGAAGCCTTTCATCAGTTTAAAGATCAAATTGCTGCGGTAATTATTGAGGGGGTTCCGGCCAATAATGGTTTGTTGATCCAGGATAAAGAATATATTCAGTTTTTACGCGAAATATGCAACCAAAATAAAACCTTGTTGATTTTTGATGAGGTAATTACGGGTTTCCGTTTGGGATTTGAAGGCGCCGCTAAGCATTACGATATTCAGCCGGATATCATCACCTATGGTAAAATTATTGGTGGTGGTTTACCTGTGGGAATGTATGGAGCATCTGCAGAAATCATGAGCTGCATTTCGCCGGAAGGAGCGGTTTACCAGGCCGGTACTTTGTCTGGAAATCCGGTAGCCATGGCTGCGGGTTTAGCTCAGTTAACAGAATTGGCCCGTTCCGGATTTTATAAAGATCTGAACACTAAAGCGCAGCAGTTTGTAGATTCTATTCAGCGTTTTGCTACTGCCCGGAACTATAAATTCAAGGTGTTTTCTGTTGGATCGATATTTTGGTTTGCCTTTACCGATAAAGAAAGCATTAAAACGGCCCAGGAAATTGATCCGGCCAGTATGGAGAAATTCAAAATAATGCATCGTGAATTGCTGAACCGTGGAATTTACTTGGGTCCTTCGGGTTATGAGGTAGGTTTTGTATCGGCAGCACATTCTAAAATTGAATTAGAAAAGGCCAAAAGAGCTATTTTTGATAGCTTGGACATTGTTTTCAGAAACAAGTAAACTGCGGCAGGTTATTTGCCGCTGCATGAATTAGATGATGAGAAAACCGCTGGTTATTTTTAACTTTTTGATCATTTACGCCCTGGCCCAGCTGCTGTGGTGGGGCGTTTTGTTGATTAAAGCCGAGCCTCAACGCCAAGCGATGATTATGGGTGAGGCCGCTGTGTTTTTCATGATCTTTTTGGTTGGAGCTTATCAGCTGCATAAAGCCATGCATAAAGAGCATAAATTGCACATCCAGCAGCGCAATTTTTTGCTTTCGGTTACGCATGAGCTGAAATCGCCCCTGGCCTCTATTAAACTTTACCTGCAAACCATTTTGAAACGCGATCTGGATATCAGTCAGCAGAAAACGTTTCTGAATAATTCCTTGAAAGATATCGAAAGACTGGATGACCTGGTAGAGAATATGCTTATTGCTACCAAGATTGAAAATAAGTCGTATTCTTTCCCCAAAGAGTCTTTTGATTTTTCAGATCTGGTAAGTAAGATCACTGAACGCTTGCAGGTTTACAATTGCAGTTCGCAAACCATCATCACCGATATTGAAGAAGATATCATGCTAAAGGGCGATAAATTTGCCCTCACTTCGGTGATCACCAATTTGATCGAGAACGCCATCAAATATTCTCCGCCTTGCGCCGATATTCATGTGAAACTCTTTTCTAACAAAGGAGTGGCGCATTTGCGGGTAGCCGACCAGGGTATTGGCATAGCCGATGAAGAAAAAAGCCGTATTTTCGAGAAATTTTACCGGGTTGGCAATGAAAATACCCGCAAAACCAAAGGAACTGGTTTAGGTTTATTCATTGTTAAACAGGTGCTTGATAATCACCGGGCCCAAATAAAAGTGAGAAATAATCATCCTACGGGAACTGTTTTTGAAGTAATATTTAATGCTCATGGCAAGTAAACAACGCATTCTTTTGGTAGAAGATGAAGAGCATCTTCTGGAAGCCATCAAATTAAACCTGGAATTGGAAGGTTACAAGGTTTCTACCGCTACCGATGGAAAAAAGGCGCTTAAAATATTTAAAGAGGAACGCTTTAACCTTATCATCCTGGATGTAATGCTACCCGAAATTGACGGATTTCAGGTTGCCGAAACCATCCGCCTGGAAAATACGGAAGTTCCAATCATGTTCTTAACCGCTAAAAATACCAGCGAAGACCGGGTAATAGGCCTCAAAAAAGGCGCCGATGATTATCTGGTGAAGCCCTTTAATTTAGAGGAGCTTATTTTGCGGGTAGGTATTCTGGTAAAACGCAGCTTGAAAGGCGAGGACCTGAAAGAATTAAATTCTTATCGTATTGGTGATAAAACCATCTATTTTAACTCTTTTGAGTTGAAAAACGACGATGGCAGCATTACTCCGCTTACCAAAAAGGAAACCATGTTGCTGAAGTTGTTAATAGAACGACGCAATGAGGCCGTTTCGCGTGAGCAAATTTTAGAAACTGTATGGAATTACGATGTATACCCATCTACCCGTACCATTGATAATTTCATTCTTACGTTTCGTAAATATTTTGAACCCGATCAAAAAAATCCTATCTACTTCCATTCCATTCGGGGAGTTGGATATAAATTCACCGATAATACGCAATAATTCATGCTCACAAAAAAGGCCCGTTTACTGGTCATCGGGATTGCCATTATTTTATTAGGCTGGACTATTTACCAGCAGGTTTATGAGATTTCGGCCGTTGTGGTTATCGGTATTTCTATGTTGATATGGGGCTATTTCCGCGAAGGTACTGTGGTAATGGCCGCCCGTGAATTTCATGATAGAAACTATGACCGGGCCGAAGAATTGCTGAAAGAAATAGAAAATCCGGATAAATTGAGCCGCCGTCGGAGGGGCTTTTATGAGTTTATTTATGGTAATTTAGAGCTGAATCGGAATAACTACGAAGAAGCGGAACATCATTTTCAGATAGCCAGTAAATTTCCGCTACGCAATCAGAACGATAAAGCTATAGTATTGGTTCACCTGGCAAATTTAAACCTGAGGAAAAAAGATTATGAGCGTGCTAATGCCTATATAGAAAAGGCAAAAACATTAAAGATCACCTCCAGGGTGAAATCCATAATTCAAAAAATAGAAGACGAAATTAAAACAACAAAGAATTGAATCAAGAAACAATCCAGGATAGCTTGTTTATCCGTGCTGCTTTTTCCAAATCAACCGAGCGTCCTCCAATATGGATGATGCGCCAGGCGGGGCGCTTTATGCCTGAGTACTGGGAGATCAAGAATAAATACTCTTTTTTAGAGATGTGTAAAACCCCCGAAATTGCGGCGGATGTTACCATGTTGCCGGTTGATTTGCTGGGCATTGATGCGGCTATCTTATTCTCTGATATTTTAGTAACCGGCGAAGCTATGGGTGGCGATCTGAGCTTTACCCAGGGCGTGGGTCCTCGTTTTGCCAATCCGGTAAAAAGCCAGGCCGATGTAGATCGTTTATCAGATAATGTAGGCGATAAATTACAATATGTTGCCGATGCCATTAAAGTGATCCAACAACGTTTAAATGGACGTATTCCACTTATCGGCTTTGCCGGAGCTCCTTTTACCGTGATGAGTTACCTGGTAGAAGGTGGATCGTCTAAAGATTTTAAGCAAACTAAGTTGATGCTGCACAACCATCCGGAAATGGCGCATCAATTATTATCAAAAATTGCCAAAGTAACGGTTGATTATTTGAATTTACAGATCGAAGCCGGTGTAAACGCCATCCAGATATTTGATAGCTGGGCCCTGGCTTTAAGTTGGGACGATTACCGCGAATTTTCGCATCGTTATATTGCCGAAATCATTGCCGGTTTAAATCGTAAAGATATTCCGGTAATTTCTTTCTGTAAAGGAAGTTCGGTATTTGCCCCTATGATGGCCGAAGCCAATCCGGATGTGGTTTCTATTGATTGGAATGCCGATCTGCTGGATATCAAAAACCGCTTACCGCAAGGTATGGCTGTACAGGGAAACCTGGATCCACATATCTTGTATGCCGATAAAAAAGTGATCAAAGAGCGTATTCATCGCCTTTTTGAGCGTATGCGTGGCCAGAATGGATTTATCTGTAACCTGGGGCACGGCATTATGCCCGATATTCCGTTTGATAACGTGAAATATGCGGTGGAAGTGATCAAAGAATTTAGGTATTAAGAGGATTGGCGTAAAATATGCTAAATTAGAGTGTGAAAAAAGATAAAGCGATAGACGTAGTTCAGAATATGCCTGATAAATTCAGTTTGGATGAACTGATTGAAAGGTTAATTTTTATGGACCAGGTAGAAAAAGGATTAAACGATATCCGGGAAGGTAATCTTACTGCCCATGATGAAGTAATCAAACATTTGCCGGATAATCGAAATAGTGCCTGAGTTTAATATCGCCTCATTCTTATAATATGACCTATTTATATCTAAAAGCAATACATATTATTTTTGTAGTAAGCTGGATGGCCGGACTATTTTATATAGTCCGGCTATTCGTTTATCATATCGAAGCTAATGATAAATCCGAAGCCGAACGCAGCATTTTGCAAAAGCAGTTTGTGCTGATGGAGCATAAGCTCTGGTATTACATTACTACTCCGGCCATGGTACTTACCGTATTGGCTGGTTTGGGCATGTTGTACAATAACCCGGCTTTGTTGCAAACCAACTGGATGTTGGTAAAACTAGGTTTTGTAGTCGGTTTGCTCGTTTATCACTTTATCTGCCAACGAATATTGAACCAGTTAAAGCAGGGCATATTCCGTTGGAGCTCTACACAATTGCGCCTTTGGAATGAAGTAGCCACAATTTTGCTGGTAGCTATTGTCTTCACAGTGATCCTGAAAAGTGCAGTGCAATGGGTGTATGGCCTTGTCGGGCTGATCCTTTTTGCGGTGCTGATCATGTCGGCCGTAAAAATTGTTAAATATTACCGTACCCGCTAATAAGCTCACATTTCGAATAGTTTACTGCTACAAATTCACACTTCGACAAGCTCAGTGTGACATGGGTTCTCCTCTGTTAAAAAATCAGCCTCAGATTTGAGGCATCTTTACTATACCGGGAAACTCGCTTTATGTTGGTTGATCCAGGTGTTAAAATCTACCAGTTCCGGATTCAGGAATTTGGTAAATTCAAGATCTCGCCTTGCGCAAACCTGATCGTCAAAATCGCTAAAAAATTGAAACATATTTCCTAATTCCGGGGCGCTGGGGAAGTTTAAACTGCGGTAAACATCCGGTTTAATTTCATGATAGACTACCTTTTTACCCAAAACTTTGGTAAATGCATCGGCCATTTGTGTGCCGGTAAGATGCCCGCCGGCAATGCCTACGCTTTTGCCAATCATTTCAGGCCCTTTCTTAAAAATTTCATAAGCACATTTGCCAATATCTTCTGAGGATATACCCGCTAACTTTTTATTTCCCATGGGAAGAGTGATCGAGAAGGTACCATCCGATTCTTTTTGTGGGTCCATCCCAAAATAGATAAAGTTTTCCCAGTAAAAACTGGTATATAAAAAGGTGGTGGGTACATTTAAATCCGTAAAGAAATGATTCGATTCTCCTTTTGCGTCTAAATGAGGGACTTTATATTTCTCCATCAAGGTAGGCATTCGGTTATCGTTTAGTGGCACCCATTGGCGGGTATCTTCTAAAGTTGACCAAATAACATGTTTCAACCCGGCGTTCTTAGCCGCCTGAGCCATTATTTTAGCTTCGTTAATTTCCTTTTCAGGAGAAAGATGTTCCCAGAAAAAAGTGACAAAATAAGCACCATAAGCACCTTCTAAAGCTTTTTGCAAACTTTCAGGCTGATCTATGTCTGCCTGAACAAGTTCGGCGCCTGCTTTTTTCAGCGCCTGGGCCTTTTCCGATTCAGGATTTCGGGTAATGGCCCTGACGGTAAACTCACTATTCTTATCATTCAAAATGGCACGAGCCAATCCGCCGCCCTGGGCACCTGTAGCGCCGGTTACTGCAATAATTTTTTTGTTAGCCATAGGTTTTTTTCTTATAAATTTAGCCAAATGATTCTCCTGCTGCTATCTCATTCAGTATGAGAAATATTTCACATTTTTTTCATGATTTTTTTCTTTGATGCAACCTTTCTTCCTCAAATAACATCTACCCTTAAAAGCCAGAATGAATTTGGAGCATAAATTTACTTTAGAGACTTTGCTGGAAGGTTGTAAACGCGGGGAACGCCAGGCGCAGGAAAACCTTTACCGGCTGCTTGCTCCCAAGATGATGGCTGTTTGTATGCGTTATGCAAAAGATAGTTATGAGGCCGAAGATATGTTGCAGATGGGTTTTGTAAAGGTGTTTCAGAAAGTAGCGGATTTTAGAGGTGAAGGTTCTTTTGAGGGTTGGATCAGGCGGATTATGGTTAATAACGCAATTGAGGTGTATCGGAAGAATTTGCGCACCATGGCGGTGGTAGATATTGATGAAGTGTACGATTATGAGCAGAGCACCTTTGATACGAACTCTTTGGAAACTAAAGACCTGATGAAACTCATTCAGCAACTTCCCAATGGTTACCGTTTGGTTTTCAATATGTATGTGATCGAGGGCTATTCTCACCGGGAAATCAGCCAGACCTTAGGGATTAGTGAGGGGGCTTCTAAGTCGCAATTATCCCGGGCAAGAGCAATTTTAAAGGAAAAAATAATTAAAATGGAGGGCTTAGATTATGCAACCCATGTCGGATAAAGAACTGGATAAACTTTTTAAGGACCGGTTCAATACTTATGAATTGGAACCTTCGGCCGGTCTGTGGGACAAAATCAGCGGCCAACTGGATGCCCCTGTTGTGGTGAAGAAAAAACCATTTCCAATACTGTGGATGGCTGCTGCCAGTACGGCCATAGTACTTGGTGCAGGCTTGTGGTTGTCTCAACCGGATGAATTGACCCAGACTGGCCAAAAGAAACAACAGATGGCTGTTGTTGAAAAGGCTAAACAGATGGATCAGTCTGAGCAAAGTCAAACTCTCCAGGAGCAAGTTCCTGTTGAAAAAAACGAGATATCAAAGGTATCTCTGGCTTCAGAGAGAAAATATTCAAAGCCTCAAGGGGTTAAAGCTCTGGCTTTGGAGAATGTACTTGCCCAAACGCCTGCCAGCTCCAAAGAACTTCAACCGCCTGCTGAGGTGGCTAAAAAGGAAAATGAAGAAAGCAGTTCTTTGGCTTCTATTCCGGAGGTGAAAACTCAGAATTTAAATAAAGAAGAATTAGGAGGGCCGCTTCATCGCCAGTCTGAACTGGTTGTGGCTCAGGAAATCGGGGATAAAGAGGAACAGGAGACGGAAATTGGACATCATAAGATTAAAAGCATAGGCGGCTTACTGAATTTTGTAATTGCCAAGGTAGATAAAAGAGAAAATAAGATCATTGAATTTAAAGAAGGCGACGAAGGCGCTGAAGTAGCAGGAATTAATTTAGGATTTGTAAAGATTAAAAGCAGGAATAAGTAGATGAAAAGATTAGTAATTAGTGCATTTTGTTTGACATTCTCACTAGGTGGATATGCGCAAGAAACCCAGACCGACACCCTGAAAGCGGCTACCGATACGGTTAAAAATCACAAAGTGAACAAGGTAGTTATTGAGTTTGGCGGCTGGGAGCATGGTCGCAAGTCAAAGAAATCGGTCAATGGGTTTTCTTCGCAGTTCACTTTTTCCAGGGTTGATCTGGGCTTGAGCACCTATCTGGATCAGGGCAGTTATAATTTATCCTCGGAAAATTCTTATTTAGACCACGATACCTGGCGGAGCAGCAATTTTGGTTTCGATTTCTTCCAGATGGGATATCGTTTTAACAAAAATTTTAAAGTTTATTTGTCCAGCGGTTTAGATTGGAATCACATCCGCTTAAACAGAGATATTACTTTTCAGCGGAATAAACCTTTAGATCAGTTTGTGACAGAGGATGTGCATTTTGAAAAGAACCGTTTTAGCAGTCAGTATCTAAGAATTCCTTTATCGTTTCAGCTGCGTAGTAATCTGGATCATAAGGGAAAGCGGATGTATTTTGTTTTCGGTCCGGAGGTTGGATTACTGCTGAATGGTAAAATAAAGCAGGTAAGCGATGAACGTGGCAAAGAGAAATTTAAAGGCAAATACAATTTTGAACCTTTCCGCTATGGCACTTTTGTTCGCATGGGATATGGTGGAATGGGAGTTTTTGCCAAGTATTACTTCAACGATGTATTTGTGGAAGACCGCGGCCCTAAAGACTTTAAGAATTTATCGTTTGGGTTTATGTTTGGATTTTAAGTCAAAAAACGAATACAAAATCGGATATGGTTTATAAAAAGGGAATTGAAAAATTCCCTTTTCTTATCTTTGGCCATGTCGCAATCTGCTCTTTTAGAGATTATCAACCTTAGCAAGCATTATCCACCTGAAAATCGGGGTGGAGTTAGCAATATCAACCTTTCCATTCAAGCGGGCGATTTTGTGGCCATTGTAGGCGAAAGCGGGAGTGGAAAAAGCACCTTGTTAAAGCTTATTTACGGTTTATTGGCTCCCGATGCGGGCGAAGTTCTTTTTAAAGGCCAGCGTATTTTAGGACCTCATGAAAAGCTGATTCCTGGTCATGAGAGTATGAAAATGGTGATTCAGGATTTTGATTTGAATCTATACGCCAAGGTTTATGATAATATAGCTTCCATGTTGCCCAATACAGATCTTCAGGCCAAAAAGCAAAAAACCTTGGAGATGATGGAACTGCTGCATATCGATAATTTGGCCGAAAAGCGCATTGTAGAACTTAGTGGAGGCGAGCAGCAACGTGTGGCTATTGCACGAGCCATGATTACCCAACCAGAAGTTTTATTGCTTGATGAACCTTTTAGTCAGGTAGACGCCATCCTGAAAAGCCGACTCCGGGCTGATTTGAAGAGACTTTGCCAGATTTTAGGTGTTACTATTATTTTGGTTTCTCATGATCCGGTAGATGGCATGAGCTTAGCTGATGATATGATTGTTATAAAAGATGGAGAAATCATAGAAAGAGGTAAACCCAGCCGGCTATATACTCAGCCATCGCACACTTATACGGCCAGGTTGTTGGGCAATGCCTTTGTTTTATCTGCTGCCGATGCCCGCAGTTTAGGCTTAAATCCGCTAAAAAACAGGGTTATGATTTATCCGGAATGGGTGCAGTTAAAAAAAGGCTGGAGCAGTAACAAATATCTGGTTAAGGATATTTTCTTTAAAGGTTTTTATGAAGAACTTTTGCTGGAGCGGGAGCAGGTAATGATACGGGCGGTTAATGCCAAACCAGGAACCTATCAGCCGGGCGAAAAGGTGCAGGTTCAATTAGAGCGTTTTTTGGATTTTGAATGATCATAATAAACCTCAAATGAGGTTTGCCAGTACTTTTTCTCTATATGCAGGGTGGAATTTCTTGTGCGGGCTAACCGGATAAGATCATTCTCTGCAAGCGGTCCAATCTTTGTTTTGGTAATTTGAAACAGGATTAGACCGCCGACTTAATCTTAATAAAGAATTAATGTGTTAGAGTATTTTTTCTATCTCGGCAAGTTTGCACCAGCTTGATGTGGAACTGTATTTTTAATAGGATTCTCCCCATCCATTAATACTCTAAGATCATCGTCGTGGATGGATATTTTCTTATCTGCCAATTTTAAAAAACATTCGTAAACTTCCTCCAAATTCAAGTTGTCTGAGTTGTAGCCTAAACGGGTAAGATGATGTTTTAAAGCATGACGCCCACTTCTTGCCGTCAAAATAATATCAGACTGGTTAATACCCACGTCTTCAGGATTGATGATCTCATAGTTTTGGCGATGTTTCAAAATTCCATCCTGGTGGATGCCCGAACTATGCGCAAATGCATTACGTCCCACTATGGCTTTATTAGGCTGTACGGGCATACGCATCATGCGGCTTACCATGCTGCTGGTTTCAGAAAGACGTTTGCTATTTATATTGTTGTAATAGCTTAGGGGGTGTGTTTTCAAGATCATGCATATTTCTTCCAGAGCGGCATTGCCGGCCCGTTCACCAATTCCGTTAATGGTACATTCTACCTGCCGGGCTCCGTTTTGGATGCCAGCCAGGGTGTTGGCCGTAGCCAATCCCAGATCATTGTGGCAATGTGCGGCAATAATGGCTTGGTCTATGTTTTTAACATTCTCCATTAAAAAGCGGATTTTCTCACCATATTGCTCTGGTAAACAATAGCCATTGGTGTCTGGAATGTTTACTACGGTAGCTCCGGCGGCTATTACTGCTTCAGTCATCCGGGCCAGAAATTCATTATCGGCCCGACCGGCATCTTCCGCGTAAAACTCAATATCTTCCACTTTTTTCTTGGCATATTTCACAGCTTGTACAGCACGATCCAATATCTCCTCCCTGGAGCTGTTAAATTTATATTTGATATGCATATCCGAGGCGCCAATGCCAGTATGGATGCGGGGACGGCGGGCAAACTTTAGAGCTTCGGCCGCCACATCAATATCATTTTTGTTGGCACGGGTTAATGCACAGATTACCGGTTGGGTAACCGCCTGCGATAATTCCAGTACGCTCTGAAAATCGCCGGGACTGGAAACCGGGAAACCGGCTTCAATAATGTCTACCCCTAATAGTTCCAGAGCCCGGGCAATTTCAATTTTTTCTGTTGAACTGAGTTGACAGCCGGGAACCTGTTCGCCATCGCGAAGAGTGGTGTCAAAAATATAAATACGGTTTGGATCGTGTAGCATAGTTTTTCTGCTGAATGGTTAATGGACTATCATCTTGACCTGTTCTTGGAGTATTTCTATAATTTTTTCTCCCATTTGGCTGGTGCCCAAAATTTTATCTGTCGGAGTTTGAGCACCGGCAATGTCGGCGGTGCGGTAACCGCTTTTTAATATCTGATCTATAGCTGTAATGATTTTTTGTGATTCCTCTTTTAATCCAAAGCCAATGTCGAGCAACTGGGCCGCAGATAGGATGGAAGCCAGGGGGTTGGCTATGTTTTTGCCGGCTATATCGTGAGCCGAACCGTGGATGGGTTCAAAAAATCCGGTTCCTTCGCCCACAGAAGCCGAAGCCAGCATGCCCATGGAACCTGCAATTTGCGAGGCCTCATCGGTAAGGATGTCGCCAAACAGGTTTCCGGTAAGAATTACATCAAACTGTTTCGGATTTTTGATTAACTGCATAGCCGCATTATCTACAAATAGATGTTCGGTTTGCACATCGGGATAATCCAGACTCATATTTTGCACTACTTCCCGCCATAAACGGGAACTTTCTAAAACATTGGCCTTATCTACTGAACAGAGTTTTTTGCGACGTGTGCGGGCAGCTTCAAAAGCCTTGCGGGCTATCCGTTCTATTTCAAAGCGATGATAGATCATCAGGTCTGTAGCCGTGTTTCTATCTTCCGTACGGTGCTTTTCGCCGAAGTAAACGTCGCCTGTTAACTCTCTGAAAAACAGAATATCTGTACCCGACAATACTTCGGGTTTAAGGCTGGATGCGCCTAATAATTCGTCAAAAAGTAGTATGGGCCGTAAATTGGCATATAAACCCAGCTCTTTTCTAATTTTTAGCAAACCTTGTTCAGGTCTTATTTTAAGGCTCGGGTCCAGATCGTACAGGACATGTCCAACAGCCCCAAAAAGAATGGCATCGCTAGCTTTGGCTTTTAGCAGTGTTTCATCAGGCAAGGGATTTTCCGTAGCTTCAATAGCGGCATGGCCCATTAAGGCTTCGTCAAAACTGAAGGTATGGCCAAAGTTTTCTGCTATCTGTTCCAGTACGGCTTTACCCCATTGAGTAACTTCAGGACCAATTCCATCGCCGGGAATAATTAGAATATGTTTTTTCATTTTGAGTATTGGGATTACTACCGGTTATTTTCGTATTCTTCAATGAACTTACGCTGGCTGAGGACATAATCAATGTCGTCATAGCCATTGATGAGGCAGGCTTTTTTGTAAGAGTTGATTTCGAAAGTTTCCTGCTCGCCGGTGCTGCAAAGAGTTATGAGCTGATTTTCCAGGTTTATTTCTACCTGGGTTTGAGGATTGTTATTAACTTCCGTAAAAATTCTCTGTAAAAAATGGTCGCTTACCTGCACCGGGAGCAAGCCATTATTTAGAGCGTTTCCCTTAAAAATATCGGCAAAAAAGCTGCTTATCACTACCTCAAAGCCGTAATCTACCAATGCCCAGGCGGCGTGCTCGCGGCTGCTTCCACAACCGAAGTTTTTGCCGGCAACCAGAACTTTGCCCTTGTAAGCCGATTGGTTTAATACAAAATCGGTACGTGGGTTCCCATTAGAATCTTTCCTCCAGTCGTAAAAGAGGTTGTCGCCAAAGCCTTCCCGGGTGGTGGCTTTTAAAAATCTGGCGGGTATAATCTGGTCGGTATCCACATTTTCTTGTGGTAAAGGCACTATGGTTGATTTTAAATATTGAAATGTTTTGATAGACATTGCATGAATTTTTAATGGATGATTTAAATCAGTTCTCTGATATCGGTAATTTTTCCGGTTACTGCAGCAGCAGCGGCCGTTAGAGGGCTGGCTAAAAAAGTGCGGGAATTGGGCCCTTGCCGTCCTTCAAAATTCCGGTTGGAGGTAGAAACACAATATTTCCCTGCCGGGATTTTATCTTCATTCATTGCTAAACAGGCGCTGCATCCGGGTTCGCGGAGTTCAAATCCGGAAGCTTCAAAGATTTTATCTAATCCTTCTGCAATAGCCTGTTGCTGGACTTGTTTTGAGCCCGGAACAATCCATGCAGTTACATTTTCGGCCTTCTGCCGACCTTTTACAAATGAGGCAACCGTCCTTAAATCTTCAATACGCGAATTAGTGCAACTGCCAATAAATACATAGTCAATAGCTTTTCCCAACAAGGAGGAGGCATCATCCAGGTCCATATAAGTCAATGCTTTTTGGAAGGAGAGTTGTTCGCTTTTTTCTATAGTAGCAACCGATGGAATATTTTGAGAGATGCCTATGCCCATACCAGGGTTGGTGCCATAGGTAATCATGGGTTCAATGTTTGCGGCATCAAATTCCAGTACCTTGTCAAATACGGCATCCTCATCAGAATATAAGGTTTTCCAGTAGCGGAGTGCTTGTTCAAAAGCTTCGCCCTGAGGGGCAAACTGGCGGTTTTTAATATAGCTAAAAGTGGTTTCATCAGGTGCGATGAGGCCACCCCGGGCGCCCATTTCAATACTCATGTTGCAAACCGTCATGCGGCCTTCCATGCTCAGGTTTCTGATGGTATCGCCGGCAAACTCAATGAAATAACCGGTGCCACCGGCGGCAGAAATTTGCGAAATAATATACAGGATGATGTCTTTTGCGGTAACGCCCTTGTTCAGATTGCCATTTACTGTAATTTTCATCCGCTTGGGCTTTTGCTGTAAAAGGCATTGGGTAGCCAGAACTTGCTCCACCTGCGAAGTGCCAATACCAAAGGCAATAGTTCCAAAAGCGCCATGGGTGGAGGTGTGGCTATCACCGCAAACAATGGTTTGTCCCGGTAGGGTAATACCCAGCTCTGGTCCAATTACGTGCACAATTCCCTGGTAAGGATGGCCTAAACCGTATAAATCAAGGCCAAATTCCTGGCAGTTTTTGTTTAACATCTCCACCTGCAAGCGGGATAATTCTTCTTTTATGGGCAGATGTTGATTAAAGGTTGGGACATTATGATCGGCTGTGGCTACGGTTTGTTTGGGTCTGAAAACAGGTAATCCGCGTTTGCGTAAAC
>DASQIU010000139.1:0-5569 GCA_035631395.1 Daejeonella sp.
GAAAGTTCTGTATGTGTACGATGGAACGAAGTGGATTCCGGTAAATGAAGCAGGAAATGATATTCCTCCAAGCGGTCCGACCAATCCAACGGATGCCAAAGCTGGTGACTTATTCTATAACCT
The DNA here is from genome assembly GCA_035631395.1 of Daejeonella sp. Taxonomy (GTDB): domain Bacteria; phylum Bacteroidota; class Bacteroidia; order Sphingobacteriales; family Sphingobacteriaceae; genus Daejeonella. Next base: position 124 of record DASQIU010000139.1, read on the forward strand.
GACCGAGAAAGTTCTGTATGTGTACGATGGAGCTAAGTGGATACCGGTGAACGAAGCAGGCGCTCCTTCCAGTGGTACAGATAACCCAACAGATGCCAAAGCAGGAGATTTATTCTATAATCTGACCGAGAGGGTTCTGTATGTATTTGATGGTACTAAATGGATAGAAGTAGGTTCAGCTTCTGTTCCAAGCGGTCCTGATAATCCGCAGGAAGCTGATGCCCAAGGGGGAGAGGTGTTTTTCAATACTACTCAAAAGTTGCTTAATATTTTTAATGGAACCGCCTGGGTATCCATGAAAGATTATGTGGATAGTGCAGCTAGTTCGGCAAAAGATAATTTAGGAAATCATACGGCAACACAGAATGTAAAACTGGGGTCTAACTCCATTAACAATGATGGCGGAGCGGGTAAAGGATTAAACTTTGATACCGCTGGGAATGCTTCTTTTGAACAGAATATTAAAATTAAAGGAAGTATTAGTTATGATGGAGATCCCGGGGATGGTTTATCATTTGATGCCGATGGTAATGCATTTTTTGGCCAAGATGTAACCGTAAATTCTAATGTTTATACTCCTTCAGATAGGCGCCTGAAAACTAAAGTAGAAACTCTGACCAATGTGATGCAGGCGATCAACCAGATGAGAGGAGTAAGTTTTGAATATATTGATCAGAAGAAATATGCTTCAGGAACTAAGATCGGGGTAATAGCCCAAGAGCTTCAGAAAATCTATCCGGAAATGGTAAAGATGGGCCAGGATGGTTTCTTGAAAGTGGATTATACCCAGCTTACGGCCGTATTTATTGAAGCACTTAAAGAGCAGCAAGAGGAGATACGCCAGTTGAAGAATCAGGTTTCTAAGCAGCAGGAACAAATTGACGCCATTTTGAAAAGATTGGATCAATAAAATATGAAAAGGAGCAGGGGTGCTGTTATTTGCTCCTTAAACAAATGAAGAAACGCTGAGGTAATAGGTGCCTCTTATGTAAATGAAAATGAAAAGATCAGTCATATTAACCATTATCCTGTTTATGGCTTCCTTAATTACGGTGCAGGCCCAGGTTAGTGCCGGCGCAGAAGGTATTTATATTAAAAGCGGTACCACCTTCTCGGCCGATGGATTATTTATGATTCCTTCCAATGATTTATCTCTGCTTGATCTTAAAATGGACAAACAGTCCACGCTGATTAACTGGCAGGGACAACCGGGAATTTTCAGGTTGCATAGTTTCAGTAAACCGATCCCTTTTATCGGGACTCTGGGTTTGCAGTACCAGGATAGCGAACTGAACGGAAATGAAACAGGAAAGCTAACCTTGGCTTATACCGAAACCATATTCAGTACTAATGCTAAAGATTATATGCTTACAGCAAACAGCAAAGTGCAGTTATTCGACAGAACGATCAGCCGACTATTTTCAACTCCGGTAAATCTGGCAGGATTAACAGCAGTGGCTCCTAAAGCGCCATTGATTACCCTGGTGGCAAGTAATATTGTTACTCCTGATGGCGATGGAATTAATGATACCTGGGTGGTGAGGGGCATTGAAAATTATCCGAATAATGAAGTGAAAATATTTGACCGCGAGGGACGGGTAGTATACAGCGCCTTTGGGTATAAAAATACCTGGGATGCAACTCTTAATGGAAATCTATTGCCCGAGGATACCTATTATTATGTGCTTTATCTCGGTCAGGGTAATGAAAAGCTGACTGGTTATATTTCTGTGGTGAGAAAATAAGACTCCCATCCGGATCCCATTAAAACTTTGACAATGATTTTTAAAATCAACTTTATAAAATATTGGCGATGGACTGTGTGTTTAGCGATACTAATACAGTTCATAAATGCACAGCGGGTTTCCGCTCAATCGGTGATGTTGGCCCAATACTATCAGAATCCTTATTTAGGCAATCCCGCCCTGGCAGGTATTTCGGAGGGACTTAATTTAAACATGGGTTTACGGAACCAATGGCGCAATATTCCCGGTTCTCCGTTAATAAGTACTTTCACCGGCGATTATCAGCTGGAAAAAGTAGGGGTAGGGTTGAACATCCAAAACATGAAAACCGGCTTGTTTAATCGCAACCGGATAGTAGGAACTTATGCTTATCATTTACCGCTTAATAAGAAGGACGAAATGTTGCATTTTGGTTTGTCTTTGGGTGTCATGATCAATAAACTGGATATCGGTAAGATTATTGGCGAGGAAGTGGATGATCCTACAGCCCAGCTTTATAATGCCCGTAGTTTATATATTGATGGCGATTTTGGAATGGCTTACACAACCGAACGCTTTACCTTGCAGGGTTCCGTTCCTAACCTGAAATTATTATTGAAAAAAGACGAGCAATATAGTGTGGAACAATCCACTTTATTCCTTGCTATGTCTTATAAACTCGGACAGTCATTGGAAACCACTTCCATCGAACCGAAAATCGGTTACCGGGGCGCTATTGGGATGGAATCTGTAGTTGATTTGGGAGCTAATGTCAGCTTTGAGAATCGGTTTTCCTTTATGGGGATGTTTCATAGCACCAAAGGCTCATCTTTCGGATTTGGGTTTACCCATGATAAGTTTAATATCCAGGGCTTTTATTCCACTCTTCGGGCCGCCCAGCGTGAACCCACAGGCGGTAGTTTTGAGGTTAGCGTCAAAGTTCATTTAATGAAAAATGGAAAATCCGGTAGTACCTATTAGGAGATCTATTTGATTTTTTGAAAAGCAGGGCCTTTAGCCCATCTTTACGGTAGTCCCGCTATCCGCTGCAAGTTTTGCCCTGGCGGGACAAAAGCTTTCCGCTGCTATCGGGTTTAAAGGGCAAAGACTGTTTTTCTTGGCCATCAGTTATTTTGGATGTCGCCCCGCTGGGGCTAATTGGCAGGTTGTTTTTTTTTGCTATAAAACTATCATCCCTACGGGATTACTTCTGATTTGCCCCAAGATTTCATTCGTGCTTTTAAAAATCCAGCCATCCTAAAATCCTCTAATCCTAATTCAGACCGTTTATTGCACAGGTTTTGCCTTTTAAACCTGATTGAAGCGAAAAACCCGGAATGAAGCCTGACGGAGGAAGGCGTAATGAGGATTTGGAGCGGAAAGCAGGGTTGGCGGCTCCCAAGAGCCAGAGGTATTGCTTTTCTAAATGTTTAATTAATTTTAATAGTCTTCATAACTATTCAGCCTGTTCTGGATCCTGATAATTTGCTGCTGCATATTTTCCATCCGCTCCAATAAATGGATGATAGCTTCTATTCCGGCCAGATTGATATCCAAATCATGCAATCGGATTATTTTCTCCAGTTTAGGCAATTGGCTGATGGCGATAAAGCGACTTTCTTCTATTTGCGTGATCTCAATTAAACCCGACTGTGAAATAGAGCCAATAAAAGATATATCTAGATGATGCAGGATGCAAAACTCTTCCGCCGAAATAAACTGCTCAGTTTTCATTACTAATTTTAGATAATTCAGTAAATAATTCTTTTTGCTTTGGGCTAAGATTGGTAGGTATTTTGACTTCGTAGGTAATATACAGGTCGCCAAATTCGCCTTCCTTTTTATAAACCGGGAACCCTTTGCCCTTTAGTTTTACTTTGGTGCCATTCTGAGTTTCGGGTTTTATTTTCAGTTTAACCTTGCCGCTGAGGGTTTCTATAATCATCTCGCCGCCCAAAACAGCGGTATACAGATCAATGCTTTCTTTTATATGCAAATCATTGCCGGTGCGCCTGAAATGGGTATCGTTTTTTATGCTGAAAGTAATATACAGGTCGCCATGAGGGCCTCCATGTGCCCCGGAGCCGCCATGACCGCTAATTTTTATGGTTTGGCCATTTTCTATTCCTGCCGGGATGGTTATGCGGATGTTTTTACCGTTTACACTCAGGGTTTGTTTATGCGTGGTATAGGCATCGGTTAGGTTCAGATGCAACTCGGCCTGTACATCCTGGCCCCGGTATTTAGTCTGCCGGCCAGATCTGCTGCCGGTCTGGCTGCCAAACAAAGAATTAAAGAAGTCAGAAAAATCACCTCCGGCAAACTCTTCGCCTGTCCAGCCCTGCTGTTTGGAAGAAGATCCAAAAGGTTGTTGCTGCCACTGGGATTGCTGTGCTTTCTCAAATTCCTCACCATGCTGCCAGTGTTCGCCGTATTGATCATATTTTTTGCGTTTTTCCGGATCGCTTAAAACCTCATTGGCCTCATTTAGCTCCTGGAATTTTTTATGCGCTTCTTTATCATTAGGATTCAGATCCGGGTGGTGTTTGCGGGCCAGTTTGCGGTAAGCGCTTTTGATATCCTTATCGCTTGCGTTTTTATCAAGGCCTAAGATCTTATAATAATCAATAAATGCCATAAGATGAATGGATCAGGAGTTTGAGGTATGCCAATGCTCAACAAATACTGCTTGGCTGTTGTTTACGGCAAGTGTTTTATGGGCGGGGCTGAGATTTTGGGAGTAGGTTTAAAGGAGTTGCAAAAAAATATTCCTTATTTTAGTAAAAACACATCCATGTTATGACAAGGGTTAAAGAAGATATTATTAATGAGATTAATGGAATTGAGGATGAGCAGATCTTGTTAAACATCTATAATTTATTGCATAGCCTACGCGATATAAAAAGCTATATCCAAACCAATGATGCTCAAAAAAATGCCATAGCCGAAGCCAGAGCAGCAAAACGGGGGACATCAATCAACAGATGGTTTATTTAATGAATTAAATGATTAAAACTGTATTTGGTCTGCCAGGGCCAAAGCCGACCTGAAAGCCATTAAGACATTTTTCGATACAAGAAATGGCAATTCCAATTACAGCAAAAAACTATTGAATATTTTCAAAGCTACTTCAAGCTTAATTCTTGCACAACCAGCAATTGGAAAAAGAACCCATCTGTCCGTAGTCTGAAGTAAAGCTTTGAGCGCAGGAGAAACGGATTTATAAATAAAAAGGAGTTTTATAACTCCACGAAAGTATCAAAATCGTCTGCTTTAATTCGGATTGATTTACATCAATCCGAATTTTAATCCCATGAAAAACGTTCTTGGCCTTCCGGGACCATAGATGTAATTACTGTCCCTGTTTTTGCCCGTGTCAAAATCATTTTGATATTGATTCAACATGTTTTGAACGCCCATGTTGAATTGCAGATCCTGTTTAATGTTTTTTAAGGTAAAACGATAGGATAGCTTGAGGTTGTTTTCCAAAAATGTAGGTGAGGTATGGAGTACGTCTTCAGCAATGCCCGGTGCACCTGCAAAATGCGGCACTTTCATAGGTCCGGTTAACACACCCGATAGTATGGCATTGAACCGGTTTTGTGGCCAAAAACTGAGTGTATAGTATCCATAAACATCGGGTGAGCGTAAATATTTTTTACTGCCAGAAAGATCTGACGACCAGGAAACCGCTTCGTCATAAGTCGACTTTTGTAAGGTTA
>DASQIU010000140.1:0-5705 GCA_035631395.1 Daejeonella sp.
CCGGCAGAAATTCCCAGCATATCGTTGCATAAAGCATTTAAATGATTGGGTGTAATATACAGCAGCTCGGCATAATCTTTGGGCAGCCTTAAAGCGGTATAATTGCGTTCAATTAATTGCTGGAAGTTTTTTAAAAGTGTATAGTTATATGATGAATTAATGGCGGATTTATGATCCTGAATGCTGAATCTGGAAATCAAAATAAATATCTTCAATAATAGTACCCGCACCATATTGGCACTGTGCTTTTTATTTCCGGTTTCTTCGTGTAAAAGTTCTTCAAATAATTCCTTTATCTGTTCCCGGTATTCTTCAGGAATATTTAGCACCGAATTATTGACCGATCCATCAAAAAATGGAAAATTTTCCAGGAAATCAGGACGGAGCAAAAAAGATTGAAAAAAGGAATTGGAGAAATTAATGACATAACCATCCACACGTTTTTCAAAGTTCCAGTCATGAACTTGCCCCGGACTCATGAAATAAATCTGATAAGGTTTTACCGGGAAACTTTGAAAATCGATGGCATGGGTTCCGCTTCCCTTAGTAAATAATACAATATGAAAAAAGTTATGGCGATGCGGAAAAAGTAAATGTTTATGATTTTCCACATAGGGAGCCAGGCGACTGATCAAAATATCTTCCTGCCGGTATTCTGAAATAGTGTGGAGATCATAAACTGGAATATCACTTTTCATTTATTACAAAAGTACGGATGTTATGCTGGTTTTAATGGTATTATTTACTGATTGTGTGGTGTTTTTTAGAAATCTCCTATTCATCCCTTAATTTTCCTGATTCATCCTTTCTTTTCTATTGCTTGTCTTTTCTTATTCGTTCCACGCTTTTCGTTTACTGTTCTTTGCCGATTATTTTCAAGTTTGGACGAAATAATATAAATATCTGAGGGGAAATTGTAAAAATCTGCTCTGCACCTAAGCTTAGTTTTGTCGCCAGGAACTTCTCAAGAGTATTAAAAATAATTTCGATGGAAAAATTAACAATCAGACCAATTGTGGCGTCTGATACAGAAATGGTATTGGATCTAATGAAAGCTTTGGCTATCCATCATAATCATCTGGAGTATTTAAAAATCGACTGCGAAACTTTTATCCGTTATGCATTTTGCGAAAATCCGATTATCGGAATGCATGTGGCTGAGCTTGATTCGGAGATAGTTGGTTATGTTTCTTATACCCGCAATTTTTCTATTTGGGCTGGCAGTTTCTATTTAAATATCGATGATGTTTTTGTAAGGCCGGAATTCAGAAGTTTGGGTGTGGGCGGCAAAATGATGCAATGGGTACAATCCGAGAAATCCGGGGAAATAAACCGAATCCGCTGGGAGGTGGAAAAAGATAATCATCGGGCCATTCAATTCTATGAAAATCTGGGGGCTATACTCTGGATTAAAGGAATTTGTAACTGGTCTATTTAAAAAAAATTTCAACATAAAAACAATTATAATCTAATGAATCGAAGGTTTACTCAATCTGGAAAATTACTGTTACTTTTTTTACTTCTCTTACCGGCGGCGCTGATGGCCCAAACCGTAGCTAAAACTCCGGGAGGGAAATTTACTATAAGTGGTCATATAAAAGATGCCTCCAATAGCGAAAATTTAATTGGAGCAATAGTGAGTGTTAAAGGAACTCAAATCAGTGTTGCTACCAATCCTTATGGTTTTTATTCGCTTAGTTTAAATGAAGGAAAATATACTTTGGAAGTGAGGTATATGGGCTATGAAACATTTGAAAAAACTATCGACTTAAAAAAGAATGAATCTGTTGAGTTTCAGTTGCAGCCGGCCCAAAATCAAATGCAGGAAGTGGTTATTTCGGCCGATAAGGCAAATAAAAACGTCCAAAATACACAGATGGGAGCGGTTACTGTTTCTGTAAAATCTGTGAAACAATTACCTGCTTTATTGGGCGAAGCCGATGTAATCAGAACTATCCAATTGCTGCCCGGTGTGAGTACGGTGGGCGAAGGAGCTCCGGGTTATAATGTGCGTGGCGGTGGAGTAGATCAGAATCTGGTGCTGTTAGACGAAGCCCCGGTTTATAATGGTTCTCATTTGCTTGGATTTTTCTCCGTTTTTAACCCCGATGCCGTTAAAGATCTGAACTTGCTGAAAAGTGAAATGCCGGCCCGGTTTGGAGGTCGTTTATCCTCGATGCTGGATGTGAGGATGAAAGAAGGAAATGCAAAAGATTATTCCGTTTCTGGTGGTATAGGCACTGTTTCCAGCAGATTGTTGGCCGAAGGTCCACTGCAAAAAGACAAAAGTTCTTTTATCGTTGCCGGAAGACGCTCGTATGCGGATTTGTTTTTGAAACTTTCTTCCGATTCTAATCTAAGAAATACCAGTGTTTATTTTTATGATCTAAGTGCCAAATTAAACTTCTCTTTATCGCCAAATGATCGCTTGTTTGTTTCAGGATATTCTGGCCGCGATGTGAATAAGCTTGGAAAGGTGATGAACATGAATTGGGGAAATGCCACCACCACCATGCGCTGGAATCATATTTATAATCCTAAACTTTTCTCCAATATCTCGCTCATTTATTCCAATTACGATTACATGTTGGGAGCTTCCAGAAACGAAGCTGAATCATTTGATTGGAAATCCAATATTGTGGATTATTCTGTAAAAGGCAGCTGGGGCTGGTATCTAAATCCTTCCAATACCATTTATTATGGTTTAGATGTATTACGCCATGATTTCAGCCCGGGTAAAGCCCGCCCAACCGGCAGCGGATCGGCATTTAATGAAATTTACATGCCCAGCAAACGGGCCTATGATTATGCTTTGTTCTGGGATCATGAAAGTCGTTTAAGTCGTCAGTTTTCTTTCCAATACGGAGTTCGCTATTCGGTTATTCAATTAGTGAGCGACGGCAATACTACCGTTTATGATTATGTAGGAGAAACCGGAAAACGGAAAACGCCAATTAATCCGGTTAATTACCAGGATGGGGAAACCATCCAATGGTATCATAACCTGGAGCCCCGGTTTACGGCAAAATGGCAAACTTCATCTACTTCGGCAGTAAAAGCAAGTTATACCCGTACGGTTCAAAACCTGCATTATATGAGCAATACAATTGCTGCTACGCCGCTGGATATCTGGTTGCCGGGTTCGCCCAATATCAAACCTCAATTGGCCGATCAGGTTTCTGCAGGTTATTTCTATGCGCATCCGCAAAATGTGTGGGAAGCTTCTGCCGAGATTTATTACCGGGATTTGAAAAATCAGATTGATTTTGTGAGCGGAGCCGAAACTTTATTGAATAAAGATATAGAAGGGGATATGCTGTTTGGAAATGGTCGGGCTTTTGGTTCTGAATGGATGCTTCGCAAAAACACCGGACGCTTAAACGGTTGGATCAGCTATACCTTAAGCCGGGCAGAAAGAAAGATTGAGGGCATTAATAACAATCAATATTATCCGGCTAAATACGATAAAACGCATATGTTATCGCTGGTGGGTATTTATGAATATAAGCCGCGTACCGTGTTTTCAGCCACTTTTACTTACAGCACCGGTGCGCCGGCCACTTTCCCCGATAACCGTTTTGATTTTGATGGTTTCCCGGTGCAGCATAATTCAGAAAATTCCAGAAATGGCTACCGGCTACCAGCTTATCACCGGCTTGATTTAGCGGCTACTTTTAAAGGGAAAACCATTCCCGGCAGAAGATATCACAGTGAGTGGGTGGTGAGTCTTTATAATGCTCTGGGGCGTAAAAATCCATATTCTATTTATTTCCGCCAGAATGAGGATGTTTCTTCACAAACTGAAGCCGTGCGTTACGCCATTATTGGCGGCATTGTGCCTTCAGTAACCTGGAACTTTAAATTTTAATCCATTCAATCAGAGAAAAATATTTTCAACCCCTTTAAAAATGGAAAGGGAAGGAGATTCAAGAAATTAATATGATGAAAAAAATGCATTTCTTATTGTTGCCCATGGTGGCCTTTTTATTCTCTTCTTGCGAAGATGTTATCGATATAAAACTTCCTCAGGGAAAAGAACTGATGGTGGTTGAAGCCTGGCTGAGCAATAAGCCCGAAGCTCAATATGTGAAACTTTATAAATCGGTTCCTTATTTATCGGAACCGGTTTATCCGGCTGTCAGACAAGCATCAATAATTCTTTCGGATGATGCCGGCAATTCGGAGGCGTTAACCGAGGTAGAACCCGGAAAATACGAAGTGAAACAGATGTCCTTTACTGTAAACCGAACTTATCATTTAAGTATTCATGCTGCCGAAGGTAGTTATGAGGCCAGCACCAAAATGCATCGCCTGGGTCTGGCTTTAGATTCTGTGGTCTATAAGTACGAGAAAAAATCGCTTACCGTTTCCAAAGAAGGTTATTACCCTTATTTATATGGTCAGGAATTACCGGGTTTGGGCGATTATTTTCTGCTGAAGATCAGGCAAAATGGGAAAGAGCTAAAATCGGTTTCCGATCTCTATATTATCAGCGATCAGTATGTGGATGGCAATTATGTTTCTGCTGTTGGTTTGAATATGAAAGAGCCTTTTAAAGAAGGCGATAAAATCAAGTACGAATTATACTCCTTAACCGAAGATTATTACCGTTTTTGGGATGATGTAAAACGGCAATTAAATAATGGGGGGTTGTTTGCTGTTCCGTCAACCAATACCCGGACTAATTTGGTTAAAAAAGATGCTCAATCTATGAATGTGGTGGGATATTTCGGGGTATCTGCAACAATGACACTTGAAAATACGGTAAAATAAAAAGACAGAATTATTGCCTATGAATGGTCATCCGGAATAGGCAATAATTTCTTTGATAATCAGCGCCTGTTGTATCAAAAGTAATATGTCGTCCCGATGGGACTATAATGTATATGCTAATTTTAATCTATTAATATTACATCCCGATGGGACTATAATGCCTCTGCTTAATTAATTTCTATTAATATTACGTCCCGATGGAGCTATAATGCATCTGCTAATTAATTTCTATTAATATCCCGATGGGGCTGAATTTTGCTCCGTTAGGAGCTATATGTTAATAGAAATTCCAAAAAACAAGAACGTAAAAACCCCTTTAGGGGTGGCACAAAAAATAGGAGCAAAATTTAAACAGGCTCTCAGTTTTATTGTAAACTGAAATTATTGGGAAACACGCCTTTTATTTTTTTGAAAGCATTGCTGAAAGCTGCCAAATCACTGAAGTTTAACAGCAATGCTATTTCAGTCCAACTAAGATTTAGTTTTTTCAGCTCCAAGCTTTTTTCAATACGATTATTCAACAGGTATTGATAAGGACTTATTCCAAAAGCTTGTTTAAATAGCCTGTAAAATCTAAATTCAGATAAATAGCAGGCTTGGGCAACCTGCTTCATTTCTACAGTTTGAAATATATGATCATCCAGAAATTCTTTCCCTTTTAGCAGCCGGGCGAATAATTCTTTCCGGGTTGCTATTCTGGCCGTTTGCAATTGATAATAAGAACTGATTAAAGGAAGATTTTCCTGAACCAGCATTGTGGTCAAATCATACAAAAGTTCTTCGGATGAACCAGGCGTATTTCCGGAGGCTAATGATGAAATTAAAGTGTTTAGAAATGATTTTAGGGGAGCGCCGGCAACAGTTTCTCTTAAAAGCAGTTCGGGAGTAAGATAATATCTGGATAGATCGGTATAGGCATCCAGGTTGTTCGG
>DASQIU010000141.1:0-2766 GCA_035631395.1 Daejeonella sp.
TTTCATATATTTTATTGACTACAATGTTATCTGGTATTACAGAAAGTATAGATTGTTCGGCCATAATGAAAAGTGTTGTAACCATAATAATCAATTCATCATCAGTCTTGAGGTCGCAAATTGCAACCTTAGCATACAAAAAAGCGGCTGCCTGTAACAGACCGCCGCTTTATGGTTATAATTTTAGCTTTATTTAGATCGATGTGTTTTCATCCAGTAATCCACGGAAAAAGGGCCTGAACCTACTACCCAAAATAAAATTACCAGCATCAGCATAATTACAGAAAACCATAACTCTGAATTAAGCGGAGTAAATCCTTTGAAAACATTGACTAAGAAAACAGCACACAACAATATCGGTATTTGCACTACTGAAGCAAAACGGGTTACTAAGCCAATGGTAATTAGTATCCCACCAGAAATATGCGCAAAAGCAACAAAATGGTCCAAAGCCATGGCCATTAAACCTGAAAATTGATAAACGTTGTTATGCAAAAACAGGTGACGCAGAGCCACCCCATCGCTTACAAATGCAATCCCTTTCAGTATTAAAGTAATACCTACTACAATGCGTAAATAATCTAACCATTTGCCATGATGTATATCGCCCCAATGCTCTATTTTTTGAACGGTGTTCATAATAAAATCCTCCTTAACTGATTAATGAATGAATGGGTTATTTGGTTTTCATGAATTTACGGAATTAACCTTTAATCCGAAACAAATAATTAAAAATCAGCAGGTTGAAAATCAAAACTATTTTAACACATCCAACATCTGGAACATTTTCTGGCGAACGGCTGTACTGCTTCCATTATAGTTATTCACGATAAAGGAAAAAACCAAGGGAACGCCAGAAGAACTGGTTTGATAGCCTGTATAAGCTAAAGCCCCGTTAATAGTGCCGCTTTTCATTTTCATATTATTATAAAGCGGGAAACTTTCCAGATACGTTTTAAACCAGGGCTCGGATTTAACAGATTGCAGAATACGGGCCATGCTCATCGTGGTTACCCGGTTACCCGGCGACAACCCACTGCCATCAATAATATTCAGGGAAGCGGCATCCATATTCAGCTTTTTACTCCAAAAATCTTTAATTACCCGGGCACCTTCGGCGGTTGTAATTTCCTTATCCTGTTTCCAGGCCAGGGTTTTGATCAAATGTTCGCCATATAAATTAATGCTTTTTTGATTAAACCAGTAAACCACCTGGCTTAATGTTGGAGATGTGTAGGCCGAAATAGTATTATTTGCCGGTTGCCAACCTAATTTTTCGGCCGCTAATTGCCGGGTACTTGTGGCCGGCTGTTCTACCGATATTCCCAGCTGCATCAGGGTATCGCGCAGGCGCCAGGCAACATCAAAAGCAGGATCCGGAACCGAGGCGGAGATATTTTTCTTTAGGTCTATTCCATAGGTGCCCCGCAAATAAACCAGATTAGAATAGGGCGATGAATAGGCATAAACATTATCGCCACTGCCTGCCGAACCGGTTTTTACTTCATTGATAATCTTTAAATAAGTCATAACCGGCTCTGTACGAACCAGTGCTACCTCATCTCCCACTTTATTGCCTGGTTTAAAAATCAGATCAAACTGATTCTCATTCCAGGTTAAAGAATTGGGCCCGGCACCATAATAATTGCCCATATCCTGCCAAATCCAACCAGAGGGTAAACTCTGACTGCCGAATAACTGATCATCAGCCAAAATTCGTCCGTTTACTTTTTTAATCCCCGCTTCGCGAATGGCTTGCACCCATTTTTTCATCACAAGCTCAGTCTTGCTGATTTCATAGCGCCAGCTTCCAAGGGTTGGATCGCCTCCACCACTCAATACCAAATCGCCATTTAAGGTGCCATTTTTAATTTGCCCTGAATAGCCCAAACTGGTTTTCCAGGTAAACTCCGGGCCTAAAAGGTAATAAGCCGTGGCCGAAGTAATGGTTTTCAGGGTAGATGCCGGCGCCAAACCGGTATTTCCATTTTTAGAAAAAATAACTTCACCGGTTTCGGCATTCAGAACCGTTAAAGAATTGGTGCCATATTTAAATTGAGGGTCCTGTTCAAAAGTAGCATAGGCCTTTTCTATATTTTGCTGAAGGGTTTGGGCTGAAAGGTTCAGAGCAAAAAATGCGATCAGGGCGGTAAGGGATAGTTTCATAAAAATAATAGCTTTTAGCTAATAGCTGTTAGCCATTAGCTAAAAGCCAATATCAGAAAAATTATGTAATAGCCAATAGCTAAAAGCCAACAGCTATCAGCCAATTATATCAATTTCTTCGCCAGCAAACATTCTGCCACCTGAACCGCATTGGTTGCTGCTCCTTTGCGCAGGTTATCGGCCACGATCCACAGGTTTAAGGTATTAGGCTGAGATTCATCCCGGCGGATACGTCCCACAAATACTTCATCCCGGTTATGGGCATATTTAGGCATTGGATATTTCAGGTTAGCCGGATCATCTACCACAATAATTCCAGGTTGTTTTTCCAGCAAATTACGAACTTCGGCCAAGTCAAAATCATTCTCAAATTCAATATTTACCGATTCAGAATGGCCGCCTATTACCGGAATGCGCACTGTAGTGGCTGTTAAACGAATGGTATCATCAGCCATAATTTTCTTGGTTTCCAGAATCATCTTCATCTCTTCCTTAGTATATCCGTTATCCTGGAAAACATCAATCTGAGGGATCACATTCATATCAATGGGATAAACATAAGCCATTGGCCCATCTATTCCCTGCCGCTCGTTCATCATC
>DASQIU010000142.1:0-19427 GCA_035631395.1 Daejeonella sp.
AAATTTATGGCATAGGCGATGGCCATTCTGATTTTCAGCTTAAAGAATTTGGCATGATCAAAAAGTTTTACGCCTTCACCGAAAACATTGAGCGGAAAACGGTTGCCGAAAAAGCAGATCACATTACACCCAGTTTTGACGAGTTTTTATATGTTAATAATTTGCCGCGGGCTATATCCTATCCCAAAAACCGGATCTTATGTTTAATTATTGGCCAGGTTCCTGATATAAGTATTCAGACCTTAAAAAAAGACGGATTTTCCATCCGACATAAAAACAGTTTTGAAGAAAAATATGTGGCCGATGTGGGCATGCTTTTGCTGGCCAATGGCGAGACCCTGGAAAATGAAAAACTGGAACGGGCCGTTAAACTCAAAACCATTGGTTATTTGGGCAACAGCAAACAAAAAATATCGCATCAGCTTTGCACGCAAATGGGCATTGTTATTTTCAATGATCTGAAAAATAATCCACGCAATGCCGAATTTGTTCCCAAAAGAATGATTGATTTTATCAATAAGGGGAATACGCATTTAAGCGCCAATTTCCCGGATCTGCAACTTCCGCGAATGGCCGGGGCACACCGTTTGATCCATATCCACCAAAACGTACCCGGCATGATGGCGCAGATCAACCTGGTTTTTGCCAAACATGATATAAACATTGTAAGCCAGTTCTTAATGACCAATGCCCAAATTGGTTATGTGATAACCGATGTAAATGCCGAGTACGACAAACAAGTGCTGAACGACCTCAAGCAAATTAAGCATACCATCAAATTCAGAATACTATATTAAGCTTGAGTTGGCTTATATGCGCTTAAAGCGTTGGGATAAAATTTAGTAAAGACAAAATAAGTAAGAACAATTAGCGCTCCTATCCCCGAAAACAGGAATAAGGCCTGCGCTCCAAATTCATACCAAAGCGCTCCGGCCAGGGAACTGGCCAGCAAAGTCATTAAACTGCCCAAAGCCGTAAAAGTGCCAATGGCTGTGGCGGTATCTTTTTTGTCGGCAATATTGCTAATCAAAGCCTTAGAAATACCTTCTGTACAAGCGGCATAAACTCCGTACAGAAAAAACAATGCATAAAAACCCATCGGGCTGGTATTAAAGGCCATCCCAAAATAAACCAGCGCAAAAATAAAGATACCGGCAATCAGGGTTCGCTTTAAACCAAACTTATCGGCTATAATTCCGGCCGGGAAGGCGGTTAAAGCATAAATCAGATTATAAAAAACATAAGTGCCAATAACGGCCGTATCGCTTAATCCCTGGTTTTTCATCATCAACAGCAAAAAAACATCCGAACTATTGATCAGGGCAAAACCCAGCAGTCCAAAAAGCAAATGGCGGTAAGCCGGCGGACTTTCTTTCCAGTATCTTAAAAAAGAGAAGAACGAAAATGGAGTTTGAGTTTGTATCTGGACCCGCCGATGTTTAGGATGCACTAAAAACGTGGCCAAAACTCCCAGCAATCCCGGCAGGAAAGCGATCAAAAACAATAATTTATAATTGCCGGGATACCAATATAAAAACAGCAAAGCCAAGGCCGGACCAATTACCGCACCCAACGTATCCATAGAACGATGGAACCCAAATACTTTGCCCTTGGTTTCAGGACTGGATTCATCAGAAAGGATGGCATCGCGGGCGCCGGTACGGATGCCTTTACCCAAACGATCTAAAGTGCGGGCAGAAAAAACCCACCAGGGATAGGTAAAAGCAACCATCATGGGTTTGGAAATGGCGCTAAAAAAATATCCGGCTTGCACAAAAGGCAAACGTTTGCCGGTGTGGTCAGAAAGTTTACCAAAATAACCCTTGCTGAGGCCTGCCGCTGCTTCTGCAAAACCTTCCAGTAAACCAATTAAAACCACCGAAAAGCCAATATGCCGCAGATAAACCGGCATCACCGGATACAGCATTTCACTGGAGATATCGGTTAATAAACTGACTATAGACAGTACCCAAACGGCTCTGGTAATACTCTTCATTAAATATCTTTTTTTGCCTAAACGGTTTATCAAGATCGCTTTTTATTGCCAATAATCCTGTTCATGATTTTTCATCAACAAATTAACATCAGAAATCAGATTATTCTTATCATTGAGAAAAATCAACCAAAACTAACCTCTCAGATCTTAGCGGCTTTTATTCGGCCTCAAAGATTTATAAATTTGTTTATGGATTTCACCCCCGAAATACAGCAAAAGCTGGAAAAGCTACAAGAAAAATATACAGCCATGGGCCAGGATATGGCTTCATACCTGGATGGTTTATTATATGCAGATTTTCTAACTTATTGGGATTACATTCACCTGGACACTTTACTGAGCCTGCAAAGCCCCAAAACTCCTTTCCCGGATGAGGAGATTTTCATTATGTACCACCAAATTACCGAACTGTATTTTAAACTGGCACTTCATGAATGCAAGCAGATTTGCAACCATCCGGCTTTAACGGTTGACTTTTTTGCCGCCCGGCTTAAACGGATCAATTCCTATTTCCAAGCGCTTACCCATTCTTTTTCCATTATGGTAGAAGGTATGGAAAAAGAACAGTTCCTGAAATTTCGGATGTCTTTGTTACCAGCCAGCGGATTTCAGTCTGGGCAATACCGTTTGATAGAAATTTATGCCACCGATTTTATCCATCTGGTAGCTCAGGATAAACGTGAAGAATTAAAAAACGCCTCCATTGAAGAACAATTTGAGTTTATTTACTGGAAATTTGGTGCTACCGAACTTTCTACCGGCAAACAAACCCTCACGCTCAAGCAATTTGAGAAAAAATATGCTGCCCAGTTCATCGCGTTAGCAAAAAATACAACTTCCAGCAATTTTAGCGCTTTACATAAAAAACTGCAGGAAGCTGGCCATGACACCACTGCTCTGGACCATGAATTACGCCAATTGGACCAAAATGTAAACGTAAACTGGCCGCTGGTTCATTACAAATCTGCCGTACGATATTTACACAAAGAGCCCGAAGAGATCAAGGCAACCGGGGGTACAAACTGGCAAAAATACCTGCCTCCGCGTTTCCAAAGAAGAATATTTTACCCTGAACTTTGGACAGCTAAAGAGCTGGAAGACTGGGGAAAAGGCAGCACCTTGAGTGTATAAACAACACCTCTTCAGATAAAATATTACCGTTCTATTACTTGTATTTTGTGTATTTTTGCGCCATAAAATACTTAGTGTAGTGATTGATACTTTTCAAATTAACATAAACAGGACTCCTGTTTCACGGTTAAATCAAGTTGATTTTAATCATCTGCCGTTTGGGCATATTTTTTCAGACCATATGTTTATGGCTGATTTTGAGGGGGGTGAATGGAAAAACTTCCAGATTTTGCCTTATGGCGATCTGGCATTGAGTCCGGCGGCTTCTGCCCTACATTATGGACAAGCCATTTTTGAAGGCATTAAAGCATACAAGCAATCTAATGGCCAAGTAGTTATTTTCAGACCGAATAAAAACTTTGAACGTTTCAACATCTCAGCCGATCGTATGATGATGCCTGCCGTTCCGGAAGAAGTATTTATGCAGGGCTTGACTCAACTGGTGGATTTAGATCGTAATTGGGTTCCTTCGCAAGAAGGCCAGTCCCTATACATCCGGCCGTTTATGATTGCCACTGAACCCGTTTTAGGCGTTCACCCATCAGAAACCTATAAGTTTATCATTATCACCGGCCCAACCGGGGCCTATTACGCCAAGCCTTTGCGGGTAAAAATTGAAACCCATTATGCCCGTGCGGTAGAAGGTGGTGTAGGTTTTACTAAAACCGCCGGCAATTATGCCCGCTCTTTATATCCTACCAATCAGGCTCAGAATGAAGGTTTTGATCAGTTAATCTGGACCGATGCCCGCGAACATGCTTATATTGAGGAATCTGGCACCACTAACGTGATGTTTATAATTAATGACGTTTTAATTACGCCATCTACCCGCGATACCATTTTGGATGGAGTAACCCGAAATAGTATTTTAGAGTTAGCTCAAAGCTGGGGAATAAAAATAGAAGAGCGCCGGGTTAAGGTTGCAGAGGTTATTGAAGCGGTTCAAAATGGCACCTTGCAAGAAGCATTTGGCGCCGGAACAGCGGCAACCATTGCGCCTATTGCAGAAATTGGCTATCAGGGTCAAGTTTACTCCTTGCCAGACCCAGCATCTCGTGTATTTTCTAACAAAGCCTTAGAGGCCCTGAATGGTATCCGCTATGGTACCACTCCGGATGAATTTGGCTGGAATCTCCTGGTTTAATTTCAGAGAATTAATATAGAAAATGTCCAGTCCTTTTGGGCCGGACATTTTTTTGGCTCCCACCTGGAGATTCGGTTTTAAAGCTGCCATATTCCTGGTCTGTTACTTTTTCTAGCCATAAAGATGTAGTGGAACCCGGTTTTTTACCCAGACTGTACCGATGAAACAATCAGGAGAAGCCTTATCCCCTTTAGGGAAAACTGGGCTTTGGTTTTCTGAGACATCCATTACTGTTGAGTTTTGATAAAAAACATTTGCCCTGTGAAAATGGCAACCTATTTTTCAGACCACCACCCAATAAGCCTATCCCTCTTTTAGCCTCCGCTCTTGCCTTTTTTTGATCCTTTCATTGCGGCGTTCCTGGCGTTGAGCTTTTTTCTCTTTAAACTTTTCCCTTTCATGGGCAATTTTTTCTTCAGTTTTTAAATCCAGGCCAGCGTTTTCTTTTAAGCCCATTAAAAAACCTCGCCATATCATCTTGAAAAAAGAATCCTGAAGCGACCGATGATAAAAAAATGGGGTAATACGCAATGCTTCTCCAGGGCTTGGGTTATCATCCTTAAGAATTAAAATATTGGCCATCATAGATTCCAGTCCCAATTTAGTAAAGGTGCCCACTACACTTTTTTTCAATAAATTTACTTTCAGAGATTCATAATTAACATCCAAATTTCCCCTAACTCCTAACCGATTGCCCTGTCCTGTAAAATTCATTTTATTAATAATCCCTGAACGAAACTCAAGTAAAGCCAAGGGCCGGGTTAGCGAATTGAATACGTGCAAATTCATAAAGCCCACATTTCCGCTGTAGGTAAAAGCGCCATCCGGATCGGCCAAATTAAAACTCATCCTGACATTTAAACGGCCCCGATTCATTAAAAGAGCCGTCAGATTAGCTTTACAAAATTGATTTTTCTGTATCGTGGCAGCTTCATTACTTACATTTACCAAAGTACCCTGTATTTTATTGAAAACTATGCTTCCTTTTCCTCCAGCTACCGGATTATACTCGGTATAACTTACCCGGCCATTGTTAATCCAAACTGTATCAATATGCGTATCCACTCTAAAACGCTGCAAAGCTACTTGCGGAAATACAGCTTCTCTGCCTTGAAATTTAGTAGAGGACGACGTTTGGTGATGATAAATTTCCACGTTACTATTGCTGACACTCAGTTTGGAAGCATTTAAACGGCGTTGGGTTATAAACTCCTTAAAATTAACCTGATCTAGCAGGATGTTATCAAAACGCATGGAGTACCGATCTCTACCAAATTTTTCAAAAAACTCAGTTCCATTGTAGTTTGGCACTACCAAAAGGCCGTTCAGACTGGCATACCGATTACCGGTAGAGGCCGTAAATTCTTTCAGTTTAATATGATAGCGTTTATTGGGAGTAGGCAATTCATAATCCCGGAGGCGTACAAATATATTCTTGGTATAATAAAATCTGGAGCGATCAAATTGTGAAGCCGAATCAATTAACAAATCGGTAATTTCTATATACAGATTCTTTAAACCCGTTATTTGATTCTGCTTAACACTTTTATCAATGTATTTAAAATCCACATCCTTAAAAACAATATGATTTACTTTAATGGATTTCAAATACGGAGACAGGCGCTGATAAGCTGTTCGTTCATCCAAAATGATCAAGGTATCTTTAGCTCCTGCCATCCGCTGGTAAACCATTTGGATGGTGGGCTTATCAATCTCCAAAGATTTTATTTCCAAGGATTTTTGGGAATATACACGTAAAGGATGAACTGCCAGTTTTAAAGCGGCAACTTCTACGCGGTATAAATGCGGAGGAGCAATACCCTGCTGCATAAATTTTTGGTATATCCGCATATCCGGTTTAAAAACTATTTGCCGCAAATTAACATTCCCAGTTAAAATGTTGATGTTAACATCTTTAAAAGAAACCAAGTATAAACTATCGGTAGAGGTAGTAATGGCTTGCTGAATCTGAGCCCTCAAAAAAGATTTCCAGTGTAGATTTACATAAACCATAGCGCTTACCATTCCGCATAGTAGCAGAAAAACACCCAACAAAACACCCTTCCATACTTTCCGGTGTTTTAAATTCCGGGGCTTATCTTGTAAATTTTTGGGTTTAAAAGAAATCATATATTAATAATTAAACATACGATATTTTGATTTATAAATCTGGAATTTTAGCTGACAAACTGTCACTGTTAGATTTTTTATTGTACTTTTGTAATCTTAAAAATTTAGAAAAATGTTCGGTCAAGCTACCTTAAAAGATCATGATGAAACACGCCAGGGCGAAGCTCTGGTATTGGATACACAAAATACAGAAGGGAAAAAGCTGTTCATAGAAAGCTATGGCTGCGCCATGAATTTTTCTGACAGCGAGATTGTAGCCTCTATCATGTCGGAAATGGGTTTTTCAACCACCGGCGATTATAAACAGGCCGATGTGATTTTTATTAACACCTGCTCTATTCGTGAAAACGCCGAGCAGAGGGTTCGCAACCGCTTAAAAGAATTTTCGGCTGCCAAAAGTAAAAATCCGGGACTTACCATTGGGGTTTTGGGCTGTATGGCCGAACGTTTAAAATCCAAGTTTTTAGAAGAAGAAAAATTGGTGGATTTGGTAATCGGGCCAGATGCTTACCGCGATCTGCCCAACCTGATTAACCAGGTGGATGAAGGAAACCGGGCAGTAAACGTATTGCTCTCTCGTGAAGAAACTTATGCAGATATCAGTCCGGTAAGGTTAGAAACCAATGGCATTTCGGCCTTCATTTCTATTATGCGGGGCTGTGACAATATGTGTTCTTTTTGCGTAGTTCCTTTTACCCGCGGGCGTGAACGCAGCCGTGATCCGCATTCTATTATTAAAGAAGCTACCGATTTGTTTAATCAAGGCTACCGCGAAGTTACTTTATTGGGCCAAAATGTAGATTCCTACAAATGGAGTTCTGAGTCTGGCGACGATGCCGTTAATTTCGCCCGCTTATTAGAGCTGGTGGCTTTGGTTAATCCTTTACTACGGGTACGTTTTTCAACCTCGCATCCTAAAGATATTACAGATGAAGTGCTGCACACCATGGCTAAATATGAAAATATCTGCAAGCACATTCATTTACCGGTACAATCAGGCAATACCCGGGTACTGGAACTGATGAACCGAACTTATACCCGCGAATGGTATTTGAACCGGGTAGATGCCATCCGGCGCATTATTCCGGAATGTGGCATTTCTACCGATGTCATCATCGGATTTTGTTCTGAAACCGAAGAAGAACATCAGGAAACATTAAGCATGATGGATTATGTACAATATGATTTTGCTTACATGTTTACCTATTCTGAGCGCCCCGGCACTTTAGCGGCTAAACGCTATGCCGACGATGTGCCCGAGGATATTAAGAAACGCCGCTTTAACGAAGTGATGGCCAAACAGCAGGAATGCTCTGCCAGACGCTTACAACAACGGATTGGCCAAACCCAACGTGTACTGATAGAACGTTACTCTAAAAAATCAGATCTGGATTTCTCCGGCAAAAATGATCAGAATACCACGGTAGTTTTCCCGGTTAATGAACAATTTAAACCCGGCGACTATGTCAATGTGTTGATAGAGAAATGTACTCCGGCTACATTAATAGGTAAAATAGTTAGCTAAACCAAGCCGGTCAAAAAACAGGAAAACAAAATACGCGATACACATTATGGATGTTCAGGATATAAAAAACCGTTTTGGAATTATCGGTAATTCACCCTTATTAAACCGGGCAATAGATATTGCCCGACAGGTTGCCCCTACCGATATTTCTGTGCTGATTACCGGCGAAAGCGGTAGTGGAAAAGAGGTTTTTTCTCATATTATCCATTCTTTAAGCGCCCGTAAACACGGCCCATTCATCGCAGTAAACTGCGGGGCTATACCAGAAGGAACCATTGATTCTGAATTATTTGGGCATGAAAAAGGATCCTTTACCGGCGCCCACGAAGCCCGTAAGGGATATTTTGAGGTAGTAAATGGTGGAACCATTTTTTTAGATGAAGTTGCCGAGCTACCCATTGGTACTCAAGCCCGCTTGCTCCGTGTATTGGAAACCGGCGAATATATCCGGGTAGGCTCTTCAAAAGTTCAGAAAACCAATGTCCGGGTAATTGCGGCCACCAATAAAGACCTGTTCGATGCTGTAAAAGAAGATAAATTCCGGGAAGACCTTTATTATCGTTTAAATACCGTACCGCTAAAAATTCCGGCATTAAGAGATCGTAAGGATGATATTTACCTCCTGTTTCGAAAATTCATTGCCGATTTTACCGATAAATATCGCAGCCCCTCTGTACAATTAGATGAGGCTGCCCAGCAAATGCTTAGCAATTACAGCTGGCCAGGAAATGTGCGCCAGTTAAAAAACATTGCAGAGCAAATTGCCGTTTTAGAAAAAGACCGGAATGTAACAGCGCAGGGCTTATTGCACTATATTCCTGATGAATCGGGCCATAATTTACCCATGCTGGTTGATAAAAGCACTAAAGAAGATTTTTCTGAACGCGATATCCTGTATAAAGTTCTCTTCGACATGAAAAAGGATATGATGGAACTGAAAAAATTGGTGGTGGATATTATTCGCCAGGGATCCAATGCGGCCGATTTTTCCTCCCATCAGCAAACCATTAATCAGCTTTACCGCGATATTGAACTGCCCGGCAGCCACCATAATAATCCGATAGAACAGCAACCTACTTTAACCATCCATCAGCCTCAAACAGAAAAGGCTTACGACATTATGCAAGTAGTGGAAGAGGTGGAAGAATCCTTATCATTGGTGGATAAAGAATCGGATCTGATAAAAAAAGCCCTGAAAAAGCATAAAGGCAAACGCAAACTAGCGGCACAGGAATTAGGAATTTCTGAACGTACCCTGTACCGGAAAATCAAAGAACTGGATTTAAATTAATTTTCAGCAGATGCAAAAGTTATTCAGAATTATTCTCAGCTTATCCCTTGTTTCATCTTTGCTTTTGCAATCTTGCGGATATAAGCTTACCCAAGGCAACATTCCGGCAGAAATGAAAACTATTTCAGTGCAATTTTTTGAAAACAATGCCCCACTGGTAGTTCCCTACCTGAGTCAGCAATTTACCGAAGCTTTAAAAGACCGCATACGTACTCGCTCACGTTTAAGCGTAATAAGAAATGAAGGCGATGGCAGTTTTTCTGGCCGTATTTCTGATTATAGCATCCGTCCGGTAGCTATTCAGGGAAATGAGCGGGCGGGCTTAAACCGTTTAACCATTACGGTGCTTGTAAAATACACCAACAACCTAAAACCCGAAGATAATTTTGAACAGTCCTTTACTCGTTATAAAGATTTTTCGGTAGCACAAAACTCTTTACAAGCACAGGAACCTGGGTTAATAACGGATGTAACCCAACAACTTACTGAAGATATTTTTAATCGGGCTTTTGCTAATTGGTAAACAAAACATTAAAAAACAGGGGGAATGATTATGCAAACCAACAATCAGAAATTTTCTGAATATGTCGCTAATCCGGCAAAAATAGCTAATGTTGATTCAGACAGCATTGAATCAATGCTGGAAAAATTCCCATTTTGCCAATTGCTGCATGCTTTTTATAGCAAATCCTTGCAAAACTTGCCGGCTTTTGAAGCCCAATTGGTCCAGGCAGCTATTTATTCACCTAACCGCAAAATATTACATGCTATTCTAAATCATCCGGAAAGCCTGGAAATGCCCGATTATGCTTCCTATGTCAGAAATCAAAAATATCCGGCTATAGAAACCATTGTTCCGGATTTTGAAGCACAGGAAGTAAGCCTGAATACTTCAAAAAATATAGAGATCCATCAAACCACCCATACATCGGTAATTGAAACTATTATACCAGATTTTGAAGAGGCCGAAGCAACCATCATTGCCTTAGAAGAAGTTACCGAACAGATTATTCAGGCCGAGAAACCGGCCCATTCCTCACTTACCGAAACCGATATTCCTGATTCCGAGGCCGGAAAAGCAAGTCTTTCTGCATCAGAAACCGTTGAGGTAAAACAAACTATCCATACTTCGCTAATTGAAACCATTATTCCGGATTTTGAAAAGAGCGAGGCAAGCTTAATTGCCCTTGAGGAAATTACCGAACAGACCACTCAGGGAGAAACCCTAATCCAAGTTTCAATTATTGAAACCGTAGTTCCTGATTTCGAAGCCCAAGAGGCAACTTTAACCCCTAAGGAAGAGGAAGACATGATTCTGGGCAATATTGCCTCTGCAGATTTTTTCACTTTTGAAGAGAAGCTTTCTCCACGCCCGGAAAAAACAACCCCGGAAACAATTACTGAAACTGAAAATCCGGTTCAAACAGAAACTTTATCCCGCCCCAGACAAATATCCAAGTATAATGATGACCAAATGCCTTATACTTTTTTATGGTGGCTTCATAAAACCCGGAACCAATATGCCGGTACTTATCAGCCTTATGCTAATCGGGAACTAGATCCCAGCCGGATAGCCCCAAAACAAACGGCCGGCGAACTTAATCAGCAAATCATTGAAAATATTTTCCATCTGCAATCGCCTTTAGATCAGCTGGAAGGTGAAAATTTGGCCAACACCGTTCAGTTTGAGTTAAAGCGCAAAGAAGAAGCGATCATTGAAAAATTTATCCGCGAAGAACCCCAGATTAAACCACCTTCTTCAGACAAATTGGATATGGAAAACAAGGCCAGAAAGAGTGCTGAAGACCCTAATGATTTGGTTTCTGAAACCCTGGCCATGATCTATGCCGAGCAAATGTTATTTCACAAAGCCATTGACACTTACAAAAAATTAAGTTTGAAATTTCCGGAAAAAAGAACTTACTTTGCCCACCAAATTCGCGAATTAGAAAAGAAAATAAATTAAATTGATATGTATTACGCATTAGTTATTCTGGCCATTGTGGTATGTGTGTTATTAGGACTGATCATTTTGATCCAGAATCCTAAGGGCGGCGGCCTGTCATCCGGCTTCTCTGGTTCTAACAATATCATGGGTGTTCAACGTACCGGCGATTTCCTGGAAAAAGGAACCTGGGTGTTAGCTATTGCCTTAATGGTTATAGCCCTATTGGTAAATGTGACCATCCCTAAAGGCGGCGAAGCTAGCGAGATCCACGATATTCAAAAACAAATTAATACCACTGCTCCGGCGTCGGCTCCACAAAGTTTACCAGCCCTGCCTGTAGACAGCACCAAAAAATAATTTGATAAACACACAAAAAAAGGCTTCCTCCAAAACCGGGGAAGCCTTTTTTTGTTTACAGCATCGCTGCCACTTTACTGACAGCTTGACACCGGAAAAGAATTGCCCAAAATCAGAAGAAGCACTTTCAATGATTTTTTGGCAATAAACGCCCGGTTTTAGCCTTTGGCATAGTTACTGACAGCCATGCGGTAGAAAAACATTTTTATTAATTTAAAAACCTCATAATTACACTATGGCATTAACTATTAAACCTATTGGAGACCGGGTAGTGGTAGAAGCTGCTCCGGCTGAAGAAAAAACTGCTTCCGGCCTGTACATTCCGGATACAGCTAAAGAGAAACCTCAACGCGGAAAAGTGGTTGCTGTTGGTAATGGCAAAGTAGATGAACCAATGACTGTTAAAGTTGGAGATGAAGTTTTATACGGTAAATACGCCGGAACCGAAATCACTCATGAAGGTAAAGAATACCTGATTATGCGTGAGTCTGACATCTTTGCAATTTTATAAGGATATTGCTGTTTAAGCACCCTCAATAAAAATAACTAATTAAAAAATCATTTTTAAAGATCAGATAAAGTATAAACTGTTAACAGCACAAATACTTACATCTCAATTCTAAAAAATATGTCGAAACAAGTTAAATACAATGTTGAAGCCCGCGACGCCCTGAAAAGAGGGGTTGATATTCTTGCTAACGCGGTTAAAGTAACTTTAGGTCCTAAAGGCCGTAACGTAATCATCGATAAAAAATTTGGTTCCCCGTCTATCACTAAAGATGGTGTAACAGTGGCCAAAGAAATCGAATTAAGAGACCCATTAGAAAACATGGGTGCTCAAATGGTTAAAGAAGTTGCTTCCAAAACCGCCGATATTGCCGGCGACGGAACAACTACCGCTACCGTGTTGGCGCAGGCCATTGTAACCGCCGGAATCAAAAACGTGGCTGCCGGTGCCAATCCAATGGATTTAAAACGTGGTATTGACAAAGCCGTTACTGCTATTGTAGCTAACTTAAAATCACAATCTCAAGCCGTAGGCGAAGACAATAACAAAATCAAACAAGTAGCTGCTATCTCAGCTAATAACGATGAAGTAATTGGCTCTTTAATTGCCGAAGCGATGAGCAAAGTAGGTAAAGATGGCGTAATTACGGTTGAAGAAGCAAAAGGTACTGAAACTGAAGTTAAAACAGTAGAAGGTATGCAGTTTGACCGCGGTTACCTTTCTCCTTACTTCGTTACCAACGCCGATAAAATGGAAGTGGAATTAGAAAACCCTTACATTTTAATCTACGACAAAAAAATCAGCAACATGAAAGAACTGTTGCCTGTTTTAGAAAAACAAGTACAAACCGGTAAACCCCTGTTAATTATTTCTGAAGATTTAGACGGCGAAGCTTTAGCTACTCTGGTAGTTAACAAAATTCGCGGTTCACTGAAAGTTGCCGCTGTAAAAGCTCCAGGCTTTGGCGACAGAAGAAAAGCCATGCTGGAAGATATCGCTATCTTAACCGGTGGTACCGTTATTTCTGAAGAAAGAGGTTACAAATTAGAAAACGCTGATTTAACCTACTTAGGTACTGCAGAAAAAGTGGTTGTAGATAAAGACAATACCATTCTGGTAAATGGTTCTGGTAAGTCAGATGATATCAAAGCCCGCATCAACCAGATTAGAGCACAAATCGAAACCACTACTTCCGATTACGATAAAGAAAAATTACAAGAGCGCTTAGCTAAATTATCTGGCGGTGTGGCCGTATTATATGTAGGTGCCGCTACCGAAGTAGAAATGAAAGAGAAAAAAGACCGTGTAGACGATGCTTTACACGCTACCCGTGCAGCCGTAGAAGAAGGTATTGTTGCCGGTGGTGGCGTAGCTTTCATCCGCGCTATCGAAGCTCTGGAAACTTTAAAAGGTGCAAACGAAGATGAAACCACTGGTATTCAAATCGTAAAACGTGCTATTGAAGAGCCTTTACGCCAAATTTGCGAAAACGCAGGTATCGAAGGTTCTATCGTAGTACAAAAAGTAAAAGAAGGAACCACTGATTTTGGTTACAATGCACGTACTGATGTGTATGAAAACCTGATCGGGGCCGGCGTTATCGACCCTACTAAGGTAAGCCGTGTAGCATTAGAAAACGCTGCATCTATCGCCTCCATGCTCTTAACTACCGAGTGTGTATTGGCCGATGATCCGGAAGATGAAAAAGCCGGTGCCGGTATGCCTCCAATGGGCGGCGGCATGGGCGGCATGATGTAATCATTGCCCTACGGATTTTAAAATCCTTAATACAAAAATCCCTGTTCATACTATTTGAACAGGGATTTCTTTTTTTAGAAAAGCAAGCTCCGGCTTTCCATAGCTTCCGGTTGCCGGGCTGTCCATTCTAGCCCTCCATTTCATTCCGGGGCTGTCATTCCCATCCCGTTTAGCTTACGCAGTTCTTGTTCAGCTATTTACGCCCCAATTTTCATAGCATCGTCAAAGCTATTGAACAAGCTATTTAAAATCTGCACAAAAGCTGTACTTTTACCTTTACGCATGAAAAACGAACAAATCTCCGTATTCGATATATTTAAAATTGGCATAGGCCCTTCCAGTTCTCACACCCTAGGTCCCTGGCGGGCAGCTCAGCAATTTGTACAAAGCCTGCAAAAACAGGGATTGATCGAGCAACTTACACAAGTTAAAATCTTGTTGTATGGCTCCCTGGCCAAAACGGGGAAAGGCCATGGAACCGATATTGCCGTATTATTAGGCCTTAGCGGCGATGATCCGGTAACTTTCGACGTGGATCAAATCAACCCCAAAATAGAAAGCATCCGCCAAAACCAGCGCTTAAATGTAGGCTACTGTAAAGAAATCCAATTCTCTATAGCCGATGATCTGATTTTCCTGTTTAACGACAGCTTGCCCTATCATCCCAATGCACTTACTTTCCAGGCCTTTTTAGAGAACGGAAAAGCCGTTTCAGAAACCTATTATTCCATTGGAGGTGGCTTTGTAGAAAAAGAAGGTCAGCAAGGCCCAACTACTACCGAGGTAGATCTACCTTTCCCCATTCAAAACGCCAATGAATTATTGCACTGGTGTTTAAAAACCGGCTTAAAGATCTCCGAAGTGGTAATGGAAAATGAACTGGCCTGGCGTAGCGAAGCAGAAACCAAAGCTTCGGCACTCAATATTTACCGCGTGATGAAAGAGTGCATCTACCGCGGTTGTCATACTGGCGGGCAACTTCCAGGAGGGTTACACGTTAGCCGCAGGGCCGCTAAAATGAACCAAACTTTATTGGGTAATACCATCTATCAAAACTATGATGAATGGATCGAAGCCATTAAACAGGGTGGCAATGGCTTCAAATACACTTTAGACTGGGTAAGCTGCTTTGCTTTGGCTGTAAACGAAGAGAACGCCTCTTTTGGGCGGGTAGTTACCGCTCCAACCAACGGAGCTGCGGGCGTAATTCCAGCCGTATTGCAGTATTACATCACTTTCTGCAATGGCAATACCGAAGATCGTATCATCCAGTTTATGCTTACCGCCGCCGAAATTGGCAGCATCTTCAAAAAAGGTGCTACCATCTCTGCAGCCATGGGTGGATGCCAGGCCGAAATCGGCGTTTCCTCAGCTATGGCCGCAGCCGCTTTAACAGAATGTCTGGGTGGCAGTCAGCGTCAGGTATTAATGGCCGCCGAAATTGCCATGGAACACCATTTGGGCCTCACCTGCGATCCTATTGGCGGACTGGTACAGATTCCATGTATTGAACGCAATACCATGGGGGCTATCAAAGCCATTACAGCCTCCCAGCTGGCGCTGCAGAGCAATCCGGACCATGCTAAAGTAAGTCTGGATGCCGTAGTAAAAACCATGTGGGATACCGCCTTGGATATGAATTCTAAATACAAAGAAACTTCAGACGGGGGTTTGGCCATCAATATTCCACTAAGTTTACCAGAGTGTTAGTGTGATAATCTTTTGCTTCCCGGTTCGAGCCCAGGTGGGTGCACAAAGTAAAAGTTTTCCAAAGAGGAAGGCTTTTTGTTTCAAGAATTTCGGCTGGGGATATCCTAATTATAGCCCTTAATTATCTGCTCCACCCATTCGGCATACATTTTACCCGAAGGGTGTAAACCATCTTCTGCCAACAAAAAAATATCTGCAAGGGCCTTGCGGGAACCTGGAGTAATATCCACATAAGTTATTCCAGCTTTTAGACTTTCTTCGCGGTTTATAGCATTAAAAACATCAATCTCTTCAGAAATTTGCTGTAAATCTCGATCACTTTTTTGTGCAAAAGGAGTAACTCCCCAATCAGGGATGGAAATGACCAGTACATTTTTTTCAATACCTCCGGCATAGTTCAAGGCAGTTTGAAGCAATGCTTTAAATTCTTTCCGATAATTTTCTAAAGGATAACCCCGATATTGATTATTCACTCCAATTAAAAGAGTTACCAGGTCAAAAACCCCGCTCAAATTTTTCGATCTGATGGCCTCCATTAGCTCATCGGTGGTCCAGCCGGTTTGGGCAATAACCGCAGGCTGGGCATAAAATTGGCCCCGCTTTTTCAATTCCTCCACAAGCTGAAAAGGAAACGACTCGGCGCTACTTACTGCTTCGCCAATGGTATAAGAATCTCCAAGAGCCAGATAGGTTTTATTCATGGGGGTAAGGGTGCTGATGCGTTAATTTGATAATCGTGAATCGTCTTTCGTCCCTCGTATTTCGACAAGAAAAAATTCGTTTGAATTAGTAAAATTAGTGCAATTCGTGTTTTCTCCTAATTATTGCTTATATCAACTCCATCTCAAACAGGTGGGAAATATGTTTTTTCAGCCCCTGTTTTACCTCCTCCATGTCCGGCTTGTAGCCCAGTTCTCGTTCTAAAGAAGTCACATCCTTATCATTAATCCCGCAAGGAACAATATTATTAAAATAGCTTAGATCCGTATTTACATTTAAGGCGAAACCGTGCATGGTTACCCAACGACTGCAACGCACTCCCATGGCACATATTTTCCGGGCCCGGGCATTATCGGCATCCAGCCAAACCCCGGTAAAACCCGGATAGCGTCCCGCTTTAAGGCCATAATCGGCAAGTATTAAAATTACCGCTTCTTCCAGGGTGCGCAGATATAAATGAATATCGGTAAAGAAATTATCCAGATCTAAAATAGGGTAGCCTACAATTTGACCGCGACCATGATAGGTAATATCGCCGCCCCGATTTATTTTATAATAACTGGCTTCTTTTTCTTCCAAACCGTGTTCATCCAATAACAAATTCTCCGGCTTGCCGCTTTTACCCAAGGTATAAACATGCGGATGCTCTACAAAAATGAGGTAATTATGAGTTGAAGTATCGGTATTATTTTGGCGGTTTAAGGTTTTAGTCTGTACAATTTCAGAGAACACCTGTTCTTGTTTAGTCCAGGCTTCCTGGTAATCCATTAAACCCCAATCTTCAAAAATGACTTGTTTATTTTTCATCGTGGATTTTCGTTTTAATTTGGGTTTGCTGCAATTTAACTTTCCTCGTCTTTATCGGCAGCGTAACCTACCATGTATCCATCCATCTCATGATACCGTACGGTAAAGCTTCTTGAATAACTTCCCCAATCTATTCTAACCTCGGTATCAGCATCTATATCACATGCAAACGGACTTAAACGAATATGATCTAAAAAAGAAACCTGCTTCTTGCCATGCAGTTTATAAACGGCTTCTTTAGCACACCAGCACATATATAAATGTTCAGTACGCTTTGCCGGATTTATGAATTCAAGCTCAGAATCGTTCATAAATTTACGGGCAATGCGTTCAATTTTATCTTTTACAATTTCAATATCAATACCCACCTTTTTATCGGTGCTGATCATTACAGCAGCATAATCAAAAGAATGGCTTAAAGAAATATGATGTGGAAAATTGCTCAGATAAGGTTTTCCATGCTCATCTACCCGGCAATCAATATATTGCTGGGTATTCATCATGGTACGCAATAAAACCCGGGTGCTTAACCAGTGTAAGTAGCGCTTCCCTTTGTTAAGGGTTTCTAAATAGGCCCGCTCATGGTCCTTCAATTGTAATTGAGTAATCAGCTCTTCGGCTGTTTCGTCAATTTTCCATAAGGCAAATGAGGTATGGGGATCTATTATTTTCTGATAAGCAAGAGCCATTTCTTTGAATAAAATACGTGCAAATTTATCGCAAATTATTCTAATTTTAGGCCTGTTTGGCGCCAAGCTAAAGATGTTTTCAAAGTTTGACACAAACCATGTAAAAGCATAAAAGCACCCTCATGATACTCTCAGATAAATTAATTCTCCAGGAAATTGAGAAAGGCAATATCATTATTGAACCTTTTAAACGCGAATGTTTAGGCACCAATTCTTACGATGTGCATTTAGGAAAATATTTGGCCACCTATAAAAACCGAATTCTGGATGCTCGCATTCATAACGAAATCGAACATTTTGAAATTCCTAAAGAAGGCTTTGTTTTGCAGCCTCATACTCTTTATCTGGGCGTAACCTTAGAATACACCGAAACCCACCTCCATGTTCCTTTTTTAGAAGGTAAATCAAGTACGGGTCGGCTGGGGATCGACATTCATGCTACTGCGGGCAAAGGCGATGTAGGATTTTGCAACACCTGGACCCTGGAAATTTCATGTACCCAACCGGTGCGTATTTATGCCGGCATGCCCATTGGTCAGTTAATTTATTTTAATGTAAATGGCGAAATCGAAACTTTTTACAACTCAAAAGATAATGCCAAATACAACCACAAAACTACCCGGCCGGTAGAAAGCATGATGTGGAAAAACACATTCTAGTAGGAGCAGATTAATTATAGTGGAATAAAATTTCGTAAAGCCTCATCTTTTCACCAAATTGAGGCTTTTATTTTTCTCCAAACTATAAAAATCATGAAGGCTCGCTACTCTCTGCTTTTTCTATCATTAGCACTACTGGTAATAGTATTTAGCTTTAATAGTGACAATGAACCTTTAAAAAAACTTCTTGATCAGCTGGAAAAGCTCCGCACCAATTATCCGCAGGAGAAAGTACATCTGCATCTGGATAAGCCTTACTATGCCATTGGCGATAATATTTGGTTTAAAGCTTATGTGGTCAACTCAGAGCAGCATCAGTTATCCAATCTCAGCAAAATTCTCTATGTAGATCTGATTGACGAAAAAGACTCTGTTAAGCAATCGCTAACCTTGCCCCTGGAGTTTGGTTTAGCTTGGGGAGATTTTACGCTTGCCGACACTCTACGGGAAGGAAATTACCGCATCAGGGCCTATACCACCTGGATGCGTAATTTTGGGGAAGAATATTTTTTTGATAGAAACATCAACATTGGCAACTCCATAACCAACCAGGTAGTTACCGATGTAAAATACAAGTTTTCGCCAGAGGGAAACGGCCAGAAAGTACAAGCCGATATTCGCTACACCGATTTGGAAGGAAAACCCTTGGCCAATAAAGAAGTTAATTATAATATCCAGTTAGACTTTAGAAATATCGCCAAAGGCAAGGGCACACCCAATGACAAAGGAGTTTTGCAGGTTAATTTCGTTAACAACCAGCCTTTTATCTTAAAAACAGGAAAGATTTATACCAGTATCAAATTAGACAATGCCAAGGTAGTACCTAAAACCATCCCGGTAAAAGCTACTTCTAACGATGTAGATGTACAATTTTTCCCGGAAGGCGGCAATTTAGTACAAGGCATCCGCTCTAAAGTGGCCTTCAAGGTTTTGGGCGCCGATGGCCTGGGGGTTAAGGTAACAGGACACCTTACAGACAGTAAAAATAACAAACTTGCCGATTTCAAATCAGAACATGCCGGCATGGGTTACTTTGCGCTCACGCCTCAGGTCG
>DASQIU010000143.1:0-10736 GCA_035631395.1 Daejeonella sp.
CAGAGTCAATCAGGAAATTCAATGACAGGTTATACCACAAACAACTATTCAGTTGGAGCATTTGGAGGCCTAAGCTTTTTTATTTCTAAAAGATTTGCCTTTGAAGCAGATTTGCTTTCAGCAAATGTTGGGTATAGTAAATCAACAAATAAACAATCTGATCC
Organism: Daejeonella sp.; assembly: GCA_035631395.1. GTDB lineage: Bacteria > Bacteroidota > Bacteroidia > Sphingobacteriales > Sphingobacteriaceae > Daejeonella. The sequence continues at coordinate 165 of DASQIU010000143.1, forward strand.
TTTGCAAGGAAAATTTAAAACAGAAACCACTAGCTTTAATTTAAGTACCAGCGGTTCTATTAATAATTTAGGGTTCAAGATTTATTTCCTCTTTTAGTTTGTTATTTAATACATAGTTGTGTCAGATTGGCATTTGGGTTTTGTTGGCAGGAATATTGAATGCTATATTTGAAGTATAAAATTGAAATTTTAAAATTATGGCATTAGAAATAACAGATGCAAACTTCGAAGAAGTAGTGCTAAAATCAGACAAGCCCGTTTTAGTAGATTTCTGGGCAGAATGGTGTGGCCCATGCCGCATGGTTGGCCCGGTGGTTGAAGAATTGGCCAAAGAATACGATGGCCGTGCCATTGTGGGTAAGGTAGATGTGGATAGCAATCCGGGAGTTTCCATGCAGTTCGGCATCCGCAATATTCCGGCATTATTATTCTTTAAAAACGGTGAAATTGTTGATAAACAAATTGGCGCCGTTCCAAAGTCTGTTTTGGCCGATAAATTAAGCAAACAATTAGTCTAAGGTTTTAGATATAAAAGAAATAGGCTGCCTTCAAAAAAGGCAGCCTATTTCTTTTACTGAAACTTTGGAAAGTTATTTATATGTTCCATTGCTAAGCGCTCAAAAACAAGGTTCATAAACCTGATTGGAGCGGGTACCGGCCCTGTGGCTAAGGCCTGCGCAGTATGAGCGGAAAGCAGGGCTGCCCTAAGCGAAAGCAGGTGAACCTAAGGTTTTCTAAAAATATAGCCTTTTTAGAAAATTTAAAACTTTCCAAAAGTTTAGAACTTTTGGAAAGTTTAATGACCTGATTTTATTTCCAATCCTGGATAAAATCGGCAGGAACCGGTTTTTCCAGCAGATATTGGTAAATAAAACGGGTAGTTTCCTGGTTGGCATGGCGGCCTTTAAGGCCTCTAAATCCATGACGCTCGCCCGGATACAGCATAAACTCAAAATGCTTATTCAAATCCTGAAGTTTATTAACCAGTTGGATGCTGTTTTGCATGTGCACGTTATCATCCATAGTGCCGTGTACAATACGCAGCATTCCCTTTAATTTATCGGCATAAGTAAAAACCGAAGTTATTTTATAGCCTTCGGGATTATTCTGCGGCGTACCCATAAAGCGTTCAGTATAATGGGTGTCGTACAAAGCCCAGTCTGTTGGCGAATAATTGGCAATACCGTGGGTAAATACATCGGCCGCATAGGTTAAAGCCATGGCTGTAACGTAACCGCCAAAGCTTCCGCCGGTTATACCTACTTTGTTTTCATTCACATAACCTTTTGATTTCAGGAAGTTAACGGCATCGGTATAATCTTCAATTTCATGTTTTCCCAATTGGCGATAAATGTAGTTCATGCCGGTTTTACCTAAATGGCCGGCGCTGCGGTTATCAATAGCAACCTGGATAATGCCTTCTTTAGCAAACCAGGTTTGACCTACAGGATTTCTAAACCGATCGTAAACTGTTCCGGCATCCGGGCCACCATAGATAGAGATCCAAACCGGATATTTTTTAGCCGGATCAAAGTTTAAAGGCAAAATAACGGTCATGGGCAGTTCTAAACCATCACGGGTTTTGTAATAAACCAGGTCAGTTTTAGGCAGGTTGTAAGCATCAAACTGATCGCCTTTTGCATTGGCTATCTGACGGATCAATTTACCGTTTTTATCTAACAGAGCGGTTTGTGTTGGAGTTTGCAGGTTAGAATAATTGGTAATGAAATAGCTTCCGTTTGGCGATAAACTTACATTATGATCGTAATTGCCAAAGGTAAGACGTTTAGGTTCTCCACCTTTTAAGCTTACGCGATACAGATCAAAACGGGTGGTTGCTTCTTTACGGGCGGTGAAGAAAATTTCCTGAGCTTTTTCATCCACCAATAGCAATTTGGCTACCCGCCAGTTACCTGAGGTAAGCTGTTTTTTCAGGTTGCCATTCAGATCCATATAGTAGAAATGGTTGTAGCCGCTTTTATCGCTGTTTAAAATAAAGCCCTGACCATTTTTCAGGAAATACATATCGTCAAACCAATTGATCCAGGTTTTTTGCTTTTCATCATAGATTGGGCTTTTCTTGCCATCCGTAGGAGTTACCGAGTAAATAATCAGATTATTCTGATCGCGGTTCATCCATTGCATCCATAATGTTTTGCTGTCGGCCATCCAGAAAGGAGTACCAAAATACTGGTCGTCTTTCGGGTTGAAATCTGCCCATACAATTCCTGGGCTATCGGCATTTACAATTCCCATTTTTACTTCCGGATTTCTATCTCCAGGTTTTGGATAACGGGTATTTTCCAGGAAACCATGTTGGCCCATGGAGTTGTAAATAGGGAATACCGGTACCTGCGAATCGTCAAAACGCATAAAGGCCAGACGCTTGCTGTCGGGGCTCCACCAAAATGCTTTGTAGCGGGTTGCACGACCTAAAATTTCCTCATAGTAAACCCAGGAGGCCCATCCGTTATAGATCACATCTGATCCATCGTTGGTATGGCGGATCTCCTTTTTGCCTTCAATATCTACTACATACAAATCATTATTGCGGGTAAAAGCTACCAGTTTGCCGTCGGGCGAAAGAGTTGGATTTTTTTCTTCCAGCGTATCGCGGGTTAGCTGGGTTTCTTTACCCATTACATCTTTGTAAAAAACATCCCTGTTTTTTACAAATACCGAAGCTTCATTAACTTGCGATGGGGCAGAAGGAACTGCCTGTCCGGTTTTAACATCAACTGTATAAGGTTTTTGTTGCTGACCTTCTAAGCGGAATTCGATATAGTGTGTATCATCAGTCCAACCCCGTTGAACAGGGATCGGGTTAATAATCCCGGTAGGTGGTTTAGAAAATACTTCGGTAAAAGTGAGCTCTTTTTTTTGTCCGTAAACACTTACTGATAGAGCTAAAGCGCCGCTCAGTAAAGCAATTCTGGTATTGGATATCATCATATTGTATCGATAAGGTTTATTATTTTAATTGAAAGATAGGTTTATTTTGAGTATGACTATGTAAAAAAATAAATACCTGGCCTGGCTTCATCTTTTAAGCCGGACAATTGCGTTTGATCCATAAATTGGTTAGCCATCCCGTTAGGAAAATAAAAGAGCATAAAGCCAGGGTTTGATAGATGTTGGGAAATAAAAGCAGACCGGATAAATGCAAGGCCACGCAGCCCAGAGCGCCAATAAACAAGGCGAAAGAGATTTTGGAAAGCAGTTTCAGAGTGTCGATGGAATGGGAGTTTCCCTTTAATAATCCCTTAACTAAGGGGATGATAAGCAGAACAATGGCCATCAAGCCCAGCGATTGGAAAAAGATATTTCCCGGAAACTCATTGTCCAGTTTGCGGAAATATTCATAAAAATTGGAAAGGAAAAATAAAGATCCGCTTGCTAAAACCAAGATCCAATAGAGATGGATTATTTTACCAAGCACTGTGTTGTGTTTCATGAATTGTGGAATCATAATGGATCCGATAAAAATAATGGTATTTTAGGATGATGCAAGCCGGTCTTCACAATTATCAGGAACTTCAGGATTTTGGCAACCTGGAATTATTGGCCCGCCAGGTGGTAGAGGGTTTTATTACGGGTTTACACAAAAGCCCTTTTCACGGTTTTTCGGTGGAATTTGCCGAGCATCGTTTATACAATAGCGGTGAATCGGTTAAAAATATCGACTGGAAATTATATGGTCGCACCGATAAACTTTTTGTCAAACGGTTTGAGGAAGAAACCAATCTGCGTTGCCAGATCGTGATGGATATTTCCTCTTCCATGTATTATCCTGATCAGGATTTTAATAAGTTGATGTTCTCAGTTTATTCGGCGGCTTCCTTAATTTATTTGTTGAAAAAACAGCGGGATGCAGTGGGTTTAAGCTGTTTTTCGGACCGGATTGAGTTTTCTACGCCTGCCAAATCGACCACGGTGCATCAGAAATACTTGTTTAGCGAGTTGGAGAATTTATTGAAGCAGGGAAGCCGTGGTAAACGGACTGCGGTGGCTGCGGCCCTGCATGATATTGCCGAACAGATCCATAAACGTTCTCTGGTGATTATTTTTAGCGATATGCTGGAAAATGGTGCCGGAGAGGAGCAGCTTTCTGAAATTTTTTCGGCCCTGCAGCATTTAAAACATAATAAACACGAAGTGGTGATCTTTAATGTACTGGATCATCAAACCGAATTGGATTTTGATTTTGAGAACCGGCCTTATCATTTTATTGATATGGAAAGTGGCGAGGAATTGAAAATTCAGCCCAGCCAAATAAAGGAAACTTACAGGCAGGCGGTGCAAAATTATCATAAAGAGTTGCAGTTGAAATGTGCTCAATACCATCTGGATTTGGTGGATGCCGATATCCGGGCCGGATTTTACCAAGTACTGCATGCTTATTTAATTAAGCGATCCCGGATGAGTTAAGGAGCAAGTATCAGGTTGCCGAGCCTAATGAGGGTTCAAGCAACCTGTATGATTTAAAAAGCCACATGCCCCCTAACGCCAAAAACATGCACCGGCCCGCGGTCTTTATTATACCCCGGATGATTGATGAATTGGTAATCCAGGCTGATGGAAACATATGGGTGTATTTGCGCCCGATAATAGGTTTCCAGTAAAAACTCCGGGCCGTAGTTTAGCCGGCCATCGCCCAGCATAAAGCCATTGCCACCGGCTTTGAGGTAATTTTGATGATCTTTAGAGATGCCGCTCAAAGCCAGGGCAAGTCCCCAGGTATCGTTAGGCCGATTCCATGTTTGTCCCGAAAGACTGGCGCCCAGACTGGCACTATGGTCTACTTCGGTGAAAACCCAGGTGGAGTGTTTGCCATCATTCCAGCCCAGGCGGGCAAAAACACCTAAATCATCATTTAATTTCTGATCGGCGCTGATGCCGAAACCGTATTTATTGCCGCCGTATAAAGAACTGGGTGCCTTGGCCTGTCCTTCTATAATATTCTCCAAACTTGGGTCGCCGTTCGTAAGCAATCGGGTGGCTGCCTGGTAAGAAGGCATTTTTGAAGTTTGATAATAAAGTAAACCTCGAATAGCACCTTCCTGCTTTTTGATATTCCATTTTCGGGTATATTCTAAGTTTGTGGAATTGGATTTGATCCAATGATAATCCATTTTAGGGCCATTGGCTAAATCGGGGAGGAGAACTGATGCTGCTCTTAATTCCCATTTAGGCTTGATCAGTTCCAGCACCAGTCCCTGGGTGTAACCACGGGTATTGGCCGGGTAATCCCAGGCACCCTGATCCATGAGCGCCCAATTGAAAAACTGGTTCCGCGGATCATGAGCATAGCGGTTATCGTCGAAATAATCGCCCATATTTAATTTTCCGAAATTGATGACCAGTCTGGAGCTGGGCAGTTTGCCGGCTAATTGATTGGCATCGGAGGGAAGGTGTTCATAGCCTGTATTTTTTAAAGGGAAAATTTGCTGAATGTATATTCTGCCTACATAAAATTTGGGATCAGGATCCTCTATCCGAAATACTTCGCCATTAGGGAAAGCGCTAATCCCCTTGGCGTCACTCATGCCTAAACCTCCGGTTATTTCCGGATTTAACTGCAAGGAGGCATTTTTCCATAATTTCCTGCCGATAAAGAGGCTGGATGATATAGACATGATGCCGTTTTCTGCCGTGCTTTTGAAACTGTTCCGCCCAGAATAAGCACTTTTAAATGAAGGATGACTTTGGATAATATTGGTAAACTGGAAATGAACAGACCAGGATGCTACAGAATCTTTGGTGGTGATAGAGTCTGTTGGGTTTTTGATATCCTGAGAGTATCCAACGAAAGTGTTAAAGATAAACGCTAAGGCTATCAGGTATTTGTATAAATTTTTCATGAATGGATATATGTTATGGTTTTATAAATAATTAACTGTTCAAATCTGATTTTGTCCGAGGAGTTATGCCCGGTTTTACAGCCAGTAATTGAATTTGCGGATAAACCAGACTTTTATGATCTGGGTAAGCACGCAATAACTAAAAAGGATGCCCAGCAGGAAAGGGAAATAGCTAATGGGCAATGGCTCCATTCTAAAGGCGGATGCAAAGGGCGAAAACGGAATAGCCAGCCCAATAACCATGATAAGCGAGGTTAATGCCACTACCGGTGCAGTTGCCCAGCTTTGAATAAAAGGGATTTTGCGGGTCCGGATCATGTGCACGATCAGGGTTTGGGAAAGCAAACCCTCTACAAACCAGCCGGTTTGAAACAGAGATTGATGCTCCGGACTGTTGGCCTTGAAAAAGAAGAACATCAGCGCAAAAGTGGCATAGTCAAAAATGGAACTGATTGGGCCAATAAAGATCATAAACTTGGATATGCCCGATGCATCCCATTTTTTGGGTTCTTCGATGTATTCTTTATCCATGCTATCCCAGGGAATGGAAATTTGCGATACATCATACAATAGGTTCTGTATCAGAATCTGAATGGGCAACATGGGCAAAAAAGGTAAAAAAGCGCTGGCACCCAGCATGCTGAACATATTGCCAAAATTGCTGCTGGCGGCCATTTTAATGTATTTGATGATATTGCCAAAGGTGCGCCGTCCGTATATAACGCCTTTGCGAAGCACCATCAGATCTTTTTCCAGCAAAATAATATCGGCGCTTTCTTTGGCAATATCGGTGGCGGTATCTACCGAAATGCCCACATCGGCATCCCGAAGGGCATTGGCATCGTTAATGCCATCGCCCATAAAACCAACGGTATGGCCTTTGGCCTGCAAAACTTTTACTACGCGGCTTTTTTGCGCCGGACTCAGTTTGGCAAAAATGCTGATCTCATCAATCCGTGCGGTTAATTCTTTATCGCCAATATTGTCCAGCTCATGCCCCAGAACAATATTATTGATGGGGATGCCCACATCGCGACAGATTTTCTGGGTTACAATTTCATTATCGCCGGTCAATACTTTCAGTTCCACGCCCAACTTATGTAAAGCCTCGATAGAAGGTTTTGCCGAAGGTTTGGCGGGGTCCAAAAAGCCGATAAATCCGGTTAAAATCATATTGCTTTCATCGGCAACCGAATAGGTGAGGGCCCGGTTGTCAAATTCTTTGATGGCCACAAGCAAAACCCTTAGGCCCTCTTTGTTTAACTTTTTAGAGGTTTGCAACACAATCTCCCGCATCTTTTCATCCATGGGGATGATCTTATCGCTTTCGATGTGCAATTCCTTATCTTCGCCGGGATCGAACGCATGGCTGCATAGATCCAGCATTTCTTCTACAGCGCCTTTGCAGATTAATAAATGTTTGCCATTACGCTGTTTCAGAATTACCGACATACGGCGGCGGCCAAAGTCAAACGGAATTTCATCTACTTTTAAAAAGTTGACATCGGCTTTTAAATGTTCATGCACTTCTACGTGTTCCAGAACGGCCACATCTAATAAATTTTTCAAACCAGTTTGATGGAAGCTGTTCAGATAGGCCCATTTCAACACTTCTTCGTCCTGATCACCGAAAATATTCAGGTGTCTTTCCAGTACAATTTTATCTAAAGTGAGAGTGCCGGTTTTATCGGTGCAAAGAATGTCCATGGCGCCAATGTTTTGAATGGCGTTCAGGCGTTTTACAATCACTTTTCTCCGGCTCATGCTTAATGCGCCCTTGGCCAGATTGGCGGTCACAATCATGGGCAACATTTCCGGGGTTAATCCTACGGCTACGGCTATGGCAAAAAGTAAGGCTTCCAGCCAGTCTTGTTTTACAAATCCATTGATTAAAAAAACAAGGGGTACCATTACCAGCATAAAGCGGATCAGTAGCCAGCTTACGCTGCTAACCCCCTTATCAAAGCTGGTTTCGGCCCGTTTGCCGGTAAGTGATTTGCTGATGGAGCCAAAATAAGTTTGGTTACCAGTGTTGATAACCACGCTCATAGCCGAACCGCTGACCACGTTGGTGCCCATAAAGCAAATGTTTTCCAGGTCTAAAAGCGATTTGATATCGGCATCTGTCACATTAAATTCCCGCTTTTCTACCGGCAAGGCTTCTCCGGTAAGGGTGGCCTGGCTCACAAATAAATCCTTGGATTGCATAATGCGGCAATCAGCCGGAATCATATCTCCGGCAGAAAGGAAAACAACATCGCCGGGAACAATCTGCTTGATGTCAATTTCCTTTTTGCCCTGTTCCTGGCGTAAAACCAGGGCGGTGGTTTTCACCATGCTTTTTAATTGCTCGGCCGCCTGATTGCTTCTGAATTCCTGCCAGAAACGTAGGGTAGAGCTCAGGAAAACCATGATAGCAACTACGATAACGGTTTTATAATCCCGGTCTTCGGGCGCTGCGGTAAACACATCGGTGATTAAGGAAATTACCGCAATGCTGATCAATACGCCGATAAAAGGATTGATGAAAGCTTGTAAGAACTGGATATACCAGGCCGGCGCTTTTTCATGGATGATTTCGTTTAAACCAAACTCCTTTTGTTTTTCATGAACCTCGTGCGCCGTTAAACCTATTAGAGGTTTGCCATTGAGCAGATAAGATTTATCGCCCCTGGCTGCATTTTTAAGCTGAAGTGCGGCTGTTCCATTTAAGCCGTTGGATTTAATTGGGGAATCGAAAGAAAAATGTTTCCTTACTTTTTCGGCGGCTACTTTGATCATCTCTTACATTTTAGGCAGGTTTGTGAAACAAGATTTTACTCTTATAATAACAATTGCAAAAGTAAAACGGCTTCCAGAAAGAAGCCGTTAGAGATGATTTAGAAGATTATTAGAAAACCATTAGAATGCGTTTTTAGATGTGTGGCAACACAATTTGAAAGGTGGTTCCCTGGTTTTCTTTAGAGCTGACTGTAATATTACCCTGATGCAGCGTAATGATTTTTTGGGTGAGTGATAAACCAATGCCATGCCCTTCGGCAAACGGACTGTTTTTGCCCCGGAAAAAGGGAGTGAAAATATCTTCCATAGATTGTTCATCCATGCCAATACCCTGATCGGTAAAGTTGATCAGTACATTTTCATCCTGGTAAGAAATGGAAATCTGTACCTGATGGTTGGACGAGAACTTGCAGCCGTTTTCAATTAAATTGGCAAAGGCCACCCGAAGCAAATATTCATTGCCATTTACCGAGATGAAATCATCGTTTTCAAATTCGCGGTCAAAGGTAATCTGAACGTTATAATCCGGATGATTATGCAGGATATCCTGACGAGCATCCAGTAAAACCTCGTCTATCCGGATCTCTTTAAATGAGATTTCGGTTTGGTCGTAATTGGCCTTGGCCAGGTTGAGCAGGCTGTTTGTCAAGCGGATCAGTTTTTGGGTATCCTGGATAATATGCTCAATAACCTGTTGGTACTCCTGCGTATCCCTTTCTTTTTGGCTGCTAAGCTGCATTTCGGTCAGCATGGCGGTAAGCGGGGTTCTTAACTCATGCGATATGTTGGAAACAAACTGTTTTTGGGCATCGAATGATTTTTCCAACCGGTTGAGCATCTCGTTAAAGGTAATGGCCAGGGCCGCTATTTCGTCTTTCCGGTTTCCTTCCGGCACCCGCAGATCTAAATTGGTGGCCGTTATTTTCTTGACCTTTTCTACCAGGTTAGAAACCGGCTTGAGCGATTGCTGCGCCAAAAATCGGCCTACAAAAAATATACATATAACGGCAATAAAGAAGGAAATGATTAAGGTGTTGCGCAGGTTGTTGAGTTTGGTTAATCCATACTCATCTTTGGAGGCTGCGGTAATTATATACTGTTTATGGTTATGCTCAAACAAAAAACCAACCACCTGCACATCCTGGATATAGAACTGGATCTCCTTTTTGGCCAGAATGGTATCTATCATGCCGCGGGTTTCTTTCACTTTATCATTTTCTACGGCATCATGATAAATCAGGTGGAAATTAGGATCATAAATAGCTACCTCTTCCTGAAATAAAGCATTGGGCGCCTTTTTGTAGATCAATTGCAGCACATTAGACGAAACCTTGGTGTCCAGTAATAAATTGGCCTTGGTTTCGGCCTGTTGTTTCAGCCTTCTAAAATATTCATCTTCCCGGGTTTCGGCCGAGGTAATGTAAATCACCATGGCAAAAGCCAGCAGCAGGGCGGCCACCAGGCCGGTAAATAGGAGCGTGAGCCGGGTTTTGATTTGCATGTTTAGTCTTGTTTAAAGATAAAGCCCAGCCCCGGTTTGGTGTGGATTAGCTTGATGGCAAAATCTTTGTCGATCTTTTTCCGCAGGTAATTAATATATACATCAATAAAATTGGTGCCGGTGTCAAAAGTGGTGTTCCACACCTTTTCGGCAATTTCTACCCGGCTTAAAACCCGCTCTGAATTTTGCATCATGTATTCCAGCAACTTCAGCTCTTTGGGGGTCAGGTCAATCACTGTATCCTCGCGTTTCACCACTTTGGTGTTCAGGTTTAATTCCAGATCGGCGTAACGCAGTAAAAATCCCTGCACCTGGGTTTTGCTGCTGTTGCGTTTCAGTAGGGCCCTGATCCGCACCTGCAATTCCCGAAGTTCAAAAGGTTTTACCAGGTAGTCGTCGGCGCCGGCATCAAAACCTTCCACTTTATCG
>DASQIU010000144.1:0-13048 GCA_035631395.1 Daejeonella sp.
TCATTCGCTGAAACAATCCCTTCTTTTAAAGGCTCACCGGAAACAGGCAATACAAAATTGGCTGAAAAATTCTTTATCATCTCTTTATCACAATACTAAAACTTTACAAAGATCAGTCTATTTGAAGGCTCAAAGGTAAATTAAAATTATTTTTAAAATAAAATGACAATTAAGACATTTTTTTTACGCCAAATAAACAGTATCTAAACACACTTATCTTGCTGATTTTGGTACCTTTGCAGCGATGAATAGTCTTCAGAAAACCGATATCAGGGGCCTGAGTTTAGAAAGCCTGAAACAACATTTTGAAACCCTGAGCCAACCTTCTTTTAGGGCAAAACAAGTATATGATTGGATTTGGGCCAAAGCCTGTACCAGTTTTGAAGAGATGAGCAACCTGCCCAAAGCCTTACGCGAGAAGCTGGATGAAAACTATGTCATTAACCAGGTTCGGATCAATCAATCGCAATTCAGCGCTGACGGAACCATCAAAAACACGTTTAGATTATACGATCAAAATATCATTGAAGGAGTTCTGATTCCTACCCCGGAGCGAATGACCGCCTGCGTTAGCTCGCAGGTTGGTTGCAGTTTGACCTGCAAATTTTGCGCTACCGGTTATATGGACCGCAAGCGCAACCTGAATCCTGATGAAATTTTCGACCAGGTGGTGCTCATTAACCGCCAGGCTCAGGAAAATTACCAATTGCCATTAAGCAATATTGTTTACATGGGCATGGGCGAACCTTTGCTGAATTATGCTAATGTGCTTAAATCCATCGAGCGCATTACAGCTCCAGACGGTTTAAACATGGCGGCCAAACGCATTACTGTATCAACCGCCGGTATAGCCAAAATGATCAAAAAATTGGGCGACGACCAGGTGCGCTTTAATCTGGCCCTTTCCCTGCATGCGGCTAACGACCAGAAACGGAATGAAATTATGCCTATTAATGAACAGAACTCATTAAAAGCATTGGCCGAAGCCCTCAAATATTATTTTGCAAAGACCAAAAATCCGGTTACCTACGAGTATATCGTTTTCGATCACTTTAACGATGGTTTAGAAGATGCCGCAGAATTAGCCAAGTTCTGCAAACATTTACCCTGCAAGGTAAACCTGATTGAGTATAACCCAATTTCTTTGGCCGCTTTTCAGAATGCAGAAGTGGATAAAATTGATGCCTTTGCCAATTATTTGCGCAAGCAAGGCATCACCACAAATATACGCCGCAGTCGTGGAAAAGATATTGACGCAGCGTGCGGGCAATTGGCGGTGAAAGAGAAGTAAGTTTTAGAATTAGGGTTGACACGTAGGTCAACCCCAACGATAGGTCAATCCCAACGATAAGTCAACAACCCCAACGGATAGGTCAACCCCATCGATAGACAAAACCCTAACGTCAATCCTAGCGTTAGATCAAACCCTCTACCTCAAAATCTGGCTTTCTTCTATCGGCTGCTTCCTCGTAAAAAACGAATAACGGCAAACGAAGGACATATAAAAACCTGTCTCGTATTTTTTTGTATATTATTAGCATGACTAATATTTACAATTATATTCAGGATTTTTTTGCCCTATTTTTTCCGGACTTATGTGCGGGTTGCGGAAAAAACTTATTTAAGCACGAGCAAGTAATTTGCACCAATTGCATATTCCACCTGCCCTATACCAACCATCATCAAGACCCTGAAAACCGGGTAGCCAAGCAATTTTGGGGACGTTTCCCATTTGTTCAGGCAGGCGCTTATGTATATTTTCAGAAAGGTAATAAGGTGCAAAATCTGATGCATCAATTAAAGTACAATAATCGTCCGGAAAGCGGGTACCGGATGGGAGAATTATATGCCTATACCCTAAAACGATCTCCCGGATGGGAAATGCCCGATGCTATACTTCCGGTTCCGCTGCATCCGGAGAAAAAGAAAAAGCGCAGCTATAACCAAAGCGAGTTTATTGCCCGGGGAATGGCAGCGGTATTAAAAATTCCAGTTATTACCAATAATTTAATACGAACCGAAAATACGGAAACCCAAACTCGTAAATCACGGTTTGACCGCTACCAAAATCTACAAAATGCTTTTCTGATACGCGAGCCTAACGCTTTAAACTCTAAACATCTGCTACTTGTAGATGATGTAATTACTACCGGAGCCACTTTAGAAGCATGTAGTACAGAATTATTGAAATTAACAAATACGCGAATCAGCATTGCTTCACTGGCTTTTGCTGATTAAAGATTGTCTGAACTTTGATTTTTTTGATTTAGGTGATGGATTTGATTCCTGATGTCCAAAAATCATATCATCAAAATTAATTTGAAAAATCCTGGTTCAGATTATTGAAGGATGATAGGATTAATTGTCTGATTATCCAAAATCATGCTAATCGTATTAATCGCAAAACCCGGATTCTGACATCATAAATTTCCAATAAGCTAAAAATCAGAACATTAAAAATATCTGAAAATAATTTATAATAAATGAAACCTTTATGCTTATTGCGGTGTATAAGATACTGAGAGCGTTAATTTAGATGAAAGAGCTGGCAGCCGAATGGCTCCAGCTTTTTCTATTTTAAGTTATACTTTTAAATATAGCTTAGCTGTTTTTACACTTCTACACTGCTTCTACTCTTTTTAAGATATTGCTGAATTTTTCGATGCAATTCTGCAGGTACAAAAGGCTTCATTACATAGTCATTCATACCGCTATCGGCAATGCAATCCAGCTCCTGGGCCATTATAGAGGCTGTTAAAGCAATAATAGGAATATCACGATAGAAGTCTCCTTGCAGGTTCCGGATGGCTTTGCTGGCTTCCAATCCACCCATTACGGGCATGTGCAAATCCATTAATATCAGATCATAAGGCTTTTGCTGTACTTTAACTAAAGCATCTTCGCCATTTTCAGCCAAATCTACCCCAATCCCCCATTTGCTAAGTACTTTACGGGCCAGAAAACGATTAATCTCATTATCATCAACTACTAAAACTGTTGAGCCTAAAGTAACCTTGGCTGTGCTATCTGAAGGCAAACCAGCCAGCTCCTCTACCTTTTCAAACTCTATTTCGAAGCTAAATGTTGAGCCTTTCCCTAACTCGCTGACCACCTGGATGGATGAATTATGTAATTCCAGCAAGCGTTTAGTAATAGCCAAACCTAAACCGGTACCTCCAAACTTGCGGGTAATATCGGTTGTTGCCTGCGTATAGGTTTCAAAAATGTAATCAATCTTATCCTCCGGAATACCAATTCCGGTATCAGAAACCTCAAATCGAATTTTTACAGATTTTGGCGTTTCGGCAACCAAATCCAATTTCAGTTTAACCTCTCCCTGCTGAGTAAACTTCAAAGAATTCCCCAACAAATTCACCAAAATCTGATACAAACGAATATTATCGCCTTTTACCTGAGCTGGTATCAAATGGTCGATTTCTGATTTTAATTCCACTCCTATTTCTGCGGTTTTAAAATGCAGGGAGTTTAGAGTTTGCGAAACCAGATCAATCAGGTTAACATTAGCTTTTTCTAAAACCATGTTTCCTGTCTCAATCTTCGTAAAGTCTAGAATATCGTTAATTAAAGCCAACAGCTTTTGTGCCGAAAAACTAAGTATCTTCAGGTTTTCTGATTGCGATTCTGTAGGATTATCATCCATTAATAAATGGGTGATACCAATAACGGCATGCAATGGCGTCCGGATCTCATGACTCATCACAGACAGGAAAGTTTCCTTGGCATTACTTAAAGCCAGGGCTTCTTCGCGGGTTTTGATCAGCTCCAGTTCGGCCAGCTTGCGTTCTGAAATATCATTAATAATTTCAACCTGACGCTCTATTTCGCCACTAGCGTTCAGAGTTGGCGTATTGGATATAGAAAGCCATATTGGGCTGCCATCTTTTTTGTAACAGAGCAGTTCTATGCTTGATGATTTAAGATCATTAGTCAGAGCTCGTGCTTTTTCCAAATCTTCTACATTGGTTTCTTCGCCGGTAAGCAAATCGCCCGGGCGTTTTCCCTTCAGCTCATCTAAAGAATAACCGGTTAATTGCTCAAAAGCATTATTTACCCAGTTTACACATCCTTCACTATCGCTTATGGCTACCCCATTAATCGTTTTACTAGCCACCAATGAAAGTGTCTCTAACTCCTGTTCAGCTTTTTTCCGGGCGGTTATATCAATGATAACCTCTATTTCCTTATCTATTTCGCCCTGAGCATCTAGAACAACAGAGTTAATAATAGAGAGCCAGACGGGGGTTCCATCTTTCCGATAAGCCAACAAATCAACAGAAAAAGATTTTTTATTGCGGGTAAACTCTCTTGCCTGTTCAATAACATTGATATCCGTATCTTTTCCTTTCAATATATCACCCAGCTTATGCCCTTCCAGATCTGAAATATTATAGCCGGTTATATGCTCAAATGCGTCATTTACCCAAACAACTTCATTATTACTATTGCTGATAATAACGCCATTTTCCACTTTACTGGCCGCCAACGATAATTGTTCCAGCTCGGCCAGCATTTCTTTCTGCTGGGTAATATCTCTGCCATTGGCGTACCACTTACCTTTATGAACGGCAATAGACCAGCCTACCCACTTAATTTCATCACCTTTAGAGCGGATACGGGTTTCAAATTCGAAATATTTTTTCCGGCTGCGGATTCCCTCTTCCATTAAAGGAAGCAGGCGATGCAGGTCTTCTTCAAATAAAAAATGCCAGATTGGACGCCCCACACATTCTTCAACCGTATATCCCAAAAGCTTTTCTATTGAACGGTTCACCATCCGGATATTACTTTGCCGATCCATCACACAATGCAACTCGGCAGAAGCATCAAACATATTGTAGATGTCTTCGTATTTTAAATATGTTTCCTCAATCTCCTGACTTTTTTTACGCATCTCCAAATGGGAAACTATTTCGGCAGCCAGTAATGTCAGAGCCTCTTTCTGCTCTTCATCCAACTGGCGCTGCAAGCTATCCGCTACACAGAGAGTACCTATAATAAAGCCTTTATTGGTAATTAATGGCACACCGGCAAAAAATCGGTAATGGAATTGCTGAAATATTTCAGCAATTCCAGGATGGGTTTGGTTAGATGCTAAATCCAATTCCAGCACTTCCATATTCTGGGCCACAAAGCTACTTAAAGCGCTTACGTGAGCCACTTCATTTAACCCGATACCTATTTTTGATTTTGTCCAGATACGGTCTTTATCAATAAAATTGATGAAGGCTACCGGGGTTTTGCATACGTAGGTAGCCAAACGCGAAATGGCATCGTATTCTTTTTCAGGACTGGTATCTAAAATTTGATAACTATAAAGCTCTTGAAGATGGCTTTCTACAGAAATCTTATCTTGGGTCATATGGTTGTTATTCCAGAAATTAGCTATATAAAGGATGTTTTGCCATCATTTCTTCCACCTTCATACGTACTTTTTCCAAATTAGATACATTATCCGGTTTAGAAAGTACTTCATGGATTAAATCCACAATTTCTTCCATATGTTTCTCTTTTAAACCACGAGTGGTGATAGCCGCTGTTCCTACCCGGATACCGGAAGTTACAAAAGGAGACTTATCGTCAAAAGGCACCATATTTTTATTCAGAGTAATGCCCGCTTCTTCCAAAATATTCTCGGCCTGTTTACCCGTTACATTTTTATTGCGCAGATCAATCAGCATTAAGTGATTGTCTGTTCCCCCCGATATAATCTCGTATCCATGATTTACAAAAGCCTGGGCCATAGCAGCGGCATTCTTTTTCACCTGGATAATATATTTCATATAATCTTCGCTTAAAGCCTCGCCAAAAGCCACAGCCTTAGCGGCAATAATATGTTCTAAGGGACCGCCCTGAGTTCCAGGGAAAACACCACTATCCAACAAAGACGACATCATACGCAATTCGCCTTTAGGGGTTTTTAAGCCAAAAGGATTTTCAAAATCCTGTCCCATCATAATCATACCACCACGGGGACCACGTAAAGTTTTATGCGTAGTAGTAGTTACCACATGGCAATATGGCATAGGGTCATTCAATAAACCGCGGGCAATTAATCCGGCTGGATGCGAAATATCGGCCACTACCAAAGCGCCCACTTCATCAGCCACCTTACGGATAAACTGATAATCCCAATCGCGGGAATAAGCCGAAGCACCACAAATAATTACTTTGGGCTTTTCTTTCATGGCCACTTCTTCCAGCTTTTTATAATCCACACGGCCGCTTTCACGATCAACCCCATAAAAATGAGGCTCATATAATTTACCAGAGAAGTTTACCGGAGAACCATGTGTTAAATGTCCACCATGTGAAAGATCAAAACCCAGAATTTTATCGCCCGGCTTCAATAAAGCTAAAAATACGGAAGCATTTGCCTGGGCTCCAGAATGAGGCTGCACATTTGCCCAACTGGCGTTAAACAATTGTTTAGCCCGCTCTATGGCAATGTTCTCAATTTCATCCACAACCTCACAACCTCCGTAATAACGCTTGCCCGGAAGTCCTTCAGCATACTTATTGGTCAACACAGAACCAGCAGCTTCCATCACTTGCTTGCTCACAAAATTTTCAGAAGCAATTAGCTCAATACCTGTTTCCTGACGTTCTAACTCTTCTTCTATCAGGCTAAATACCAATTTATCTCTTTTCATTTTAACTTAAACTTATATTTTGCCGGGTGGTTACCCGATCTTTAAAATTTTTCTATCCCGTAAACATACATATTATCAGACACTTTTTGAAGAGGGGGAAGAGTTTAGGGGGTAGAATTTAGGGGTTTGATAATTGTTAATTAATCAATTATTAATGTTGAATTCGGATATTTCCTAAGCCCTAACCTCTAAACTTCCTGATACTGATGAACCCGGAAATTATTAAATCCTTCGCCGCTTTGGATGGAGATAAGTTGTTGCTGCAGCATTTCTAATAAGGCCAAAAAGTTATACACAAAATGCACCTTGTTGTCAGAATGAGTTAATAGCTCATTAAAATCCAGCTTTTGATTAATACTGATCAGATTAGCAATAATCCGCTTTTGATTTTCGATGGTATAGGGATATTGAATAACGGCATGCACATGCTCCTGACTGCGTTCTGCATAGCGCTTTAGTACACGATCATAAACCTGCATTAATTTATACAGGTCAAAAGAAACCAGCTCTTCGCCCGGTTCAGCCGTTTCGGTTATTCGTTGCAGATCAAATGAAATATTTCCCCTCTTTTCCTGCTTAAAGCGTTCGTGTTCTAATAAACGAAGTCCTTCAGAAACCTCCTTGAATTTTTTGTATTCGATCAGTTTCCGGATCAGCTCTTCTTTCAGGTCTATTTCATTGCCGGCTTCATCCAATTCCGGGCGGGGCAACAGCATTTTGGCTTTAATGCGCATCAGGGTGGCAGCTATGAAAATAAATTCGCTGGCCAACTCAATATTTAAAGCGTTTAACTGCTGCAGGTAATCTAAAAATTCATCCGCAATACGGGCAATAGGCACATCCTGAATATCCAATTCATCCCGCTCTATAAAAAATAATAACAGGTCAAATGGCCCTTCAAACTGTGGAAGGCGAATTTCAAAACTGGCGGAACTCATAGAATAAGTTCAAAAGTACATGATTTAACCCAGCTCTAATAAAAACAGATAAAAGTATTGGCAAATAGCTTAATTTTGTAAATTCATTTTTCAATTACCTACATGGAAGTTAAGCCAGGAAAATTGCTGGAGCAGGTTAACAACCCTTCAGATTTAAAAAAGATCGAGGAGAAAGACTTAGAACGCCTTTGTACAGAACTCAGACAATTCATTATCGATACTGTTTCTGTAAATGGCGGTCATTTTGCTTCCAGCTTAGGGGTAGTTGAACTTACCGTTGCCCTGCATTATGTGCTTAATACGCCTTATGATCAACTGGTATGGGATGTAGGCCACCAGGCATACGGACATAAAATATTAACCGGACGCCGTAGCGAATTTCACACCAACCGCATTTACAAAGGCATTAGTGGTTTCCCAAAACGCTCTGAAAGTGAATACGATACTTTTGGCGTAGGCCATTCTTCCACTTCCATTTCGGCCGCTCTGGGTATGGCTGTGGCCTCACATTATAAAGGTGAAAAAGACCGTCAGCATGTTGCCGTTATTGGCGATGGCTCCATGACCGCCGGCCTGGCTTTTGAAGCTTTAAATCATGCCGGCATTGAAAACTCTAACCTGTTGGTTATCTTGAATGATAACTGCATGTCTATAGACCCCAACGTGGGCGCTTTAAAAGAATATCTAACCGATATTACCACTTCTAAATCTTATAACCGTTTCCGGGATGATATCTCGCATGTATTAAATAAAATATCGGAATTAGGTCCTAATGCCCATGAGGTTGTTAAGAAAATTGAAAAAAGCATTAAAGGCAGTCTGTTAAAAAAGAGCAATTTCTTTGAGGCTCTTAAATTCAGATATTTTGGTCCGATAGATGGTCATGATGTGAAACACCTGGCCAAAGTACTCAAAGACCTGCGGGATATTCCCGGCCCTAAATTGCTGCATTGTGTAACCGTAAAGGGTAAGGGCTATGCGCTTGCCGAAAAAGATCAGACCAAATGGCATTCTCCCGGCCTGTTTGATAAAATAACCGGCGAGATCAAAAAAACAGTATCCGATAAACCGCAAGCGCCAAAATATCAGGATATTTTTGGCCATACCATTGTAGAGCTAGCCGAAAATAACCCCAAAATCATGGGTATTACTCCGGCCATGCCGTCAGGCTGTTCCTTAAATATTATGATGAAAGCCATGCCGAACCGGGCTTTTGACGTGGGTATTGCCGAACAGCATGCCGTTACTTTTTCGGCCGGATTAGCCACTCAGGGATTGATCCCTTTTTGCAATATTTACTCCAGCTTCATGCAACGAGCCTATGACCAGGTAATCCATGATGTAGCTATTCAGAAGCTCAACGTGGTATTTTGTCTGGACCGGGCCGGTGTAGCCGGAGCCGACGGAGCTACCCACCACGGAGCCTACGATTTAGCTTATATGCGCTGCATCCCCAACATGATTGTTTCTGCTCCCATGAATGAGGAAGAACTGCGCAATCTGATGTTTACAGCCCAACAGGATGACATGGGCCCATTCAGCATTCGTTATCCCCGCGGTAACGGTACCATGCCCGACTGGAAACGCCCATTGAAAGCTATCCCGGTAGGAAAAGCCAGAACCGTTTGCGAAGGGGAAGATGTGGCCATTTTAACCATCGGACATATTGGCAATGAAGCGGTAAAAGCTTGCCTGGAATTAAATTCTGAGGGGATTTACCCCGCCCATTACGATATGCGCTTTGTAAAACCTCTGGATGAGGAGCTGTTGCACCAGGTATTCAGCAAGTTCAAAAATGTAATTACGGTAGAAGACGGCTGTTTGCAAGGTGGCATGGGCAGTGCCATTCTGGAATTTATGGCCGATCATAACTACTCGGCTCATGTAATCCGCCTGGGCATCCCAGATCAGGTGATTGAACATGGCGAACAACCTGAACTTTGGGCCGAATGCGCATATGATGCGGCTTCAATTACCAAAACTGTAAAAAGTCTGACCGTAAGCCGGGCTACGAAAGTGATGGCTTCATAAAGAAAGAATGCAACTAATAATGTACAAAAGTAATCTGTGCCAGCGTCATGGGTGAGCTTATCAGCCCTACGCAGAGTAGGTTAACGAATTAGAAACAAACCAAATTACTTTTTGCACATCCTTATTTACTACAATCTTCCATCTATCAAACTGCTTTCAAGCACAGCCTTGGTATCAAAAACCACGGCAGTTTTCTTTAAATCTGCTAAAATCAGCGACTTAAACTCCTGATGAGAAACAGTTAACACGATACCTATCATAATTAGATAGATCAAGATTAGTAATCAAATCGATGCCATACTCGTGCCTTACCTCTGCTGCATCGGCCCAGGGATCATAAACATCTACCTTTAAGCCAAACTGACTAAGCTCATCATAGATATCAATAACACGAGAATTTCGGATATCCGGACAGTTTTCCTTAAAAGTTACACTAGAATAAGAACTTTGGCGCCATCAATTTTATGGCCCTTTTTGATCATCAGCTTAATGACTTTGTTAGCTACAAAAATGCCCATGTTGTCATTTACCCGACGACCAGAGAGAATAACCTGCGGATAATATCCCAAACTTTCGGCTTTGTGCATCAATATTGAGGATCAAACCCGATGCAATGCCCTCCTACCAAACCGGGTTTGAAGGGCAGAAAATTCCATTGGTACAGGCTGCTTCCAAAACATCATGGGTATTAATCCCCATTCTATCAAAAATCAGAGCCAGCTCGTTCACAAAAGAGATGATTACATCATTTTCAATGGCTTTGGTGGCTTCTGCCACTTTCAAACTTGGCGCTTTATGGGTACCGGCGGTAATGATGCTGGCATAAAGCTGATCAACTACTTCGGCAATTTCGGGGGTAGAACCCGAGGTCACTTTTTTTTTAATCTTAGTAAGCGCATTTACTGTATCTCCGGAATTAACGCGTTCTGGAGAATACCCGCAGAAGAAATCAGTATTATATTTAAACCGCTAAACTTTTCCAAAATGGGCACACAATCTTCTTTCGTACAACCGGAATAAACTGTGCTTTCGTAAATAACGATATCACTCGGCTTTAAAACTTTACCCGCTTTTAATAATGGCCCCAGATCAAGTTTCTTAAAAGCATCAATTGGAGTGGGCACGGTTACGATAAAGATTGCAACTCTGAATATCAAAAATGGCTAGATGAGAAGAAAAGGCTAGAGGACACTTCGTCATTATCCTTTATAACCAGCTGATCAGAAATGGTCGAGAAATTCGCCTCAACAGCGACATTCTTAATCGAAGATGCTTCATATCTTGAGTTAGAAAGGGCTTCTAATAAGATCTCGGTACTTGATTCCCGGGTGCGATCAATGCCATTACGTAGTTCCTCAATACGTTCCTGGCAAATATCAAATCCCACAACCGGATATTTCTTTGCAAATTCCAGAGCCAGGGGAAGTCCCACATAGCCCAAACCAATAATGGCGATATGATATTTTTGTTCCATTTAGAGGAGACAAATTATTTGTAGCCAAATATGCTTTAAATATAGATTATACGAATCATGAATCCCCAAATTGAAAGAAGTTCTTCTAAAAATCATGATACAAATTCCGGAAAAGAACTGCGAAACCCCAAGTTAAAACCAATTAGTACGATTTCAAGATTTTATATTAGGTTAAAGTCACTACTAGACATGTAAATCCCAACAGGAATTCAAGAAACCCGAAATCAAATAAGAATTAATTTATCTTAGCGCCCACAGAATAAGGTACTATGGCTAAAGCAAGCAGATTTTTAAATAGAGCTTTTTTTAACATCCTCCAGGCCGAAACCAGCTATGCATTGGGGGAGGCATTTTTCTTCTCCCAAATCTAAGGCATGCTAATTTTATTCCCCCTTATTTATATTACCACTTTTACCTTTGCTCTGAAAGGAATTTTAAAAGGCCAGCGAGCCGAAATATTACTATTCCTGATTTTTGGCCTTCCTATATATATTACTACCCTGTCTCTTACCTATAGCCTGGGTTATAGCGGTTTTGTTGGCTTTTTTCAGGCTTTTAAAGAACTTTTGGTGCTTAGTTTATTAGGGATCCAAGTATGGACCCTTAAAAAACCCATTCGTTTCCATATTATTGATTATGCCATCATCGCCTATTTTGCCTACACGCTTTTGTACGCCTTATTACCCATAGGCGAACAAGGGTTGGTCAATCGATTATTAGCTTTTAAGGGTCTCTCCTTTTTCCCATTGGTCTACTTCTGCGCCCGATTAATCGATCTGCATGAACTATATATCAGTAAATATTTCCATTATATACTCTATCTGGCCCTTGCCGCAGCTCTGGTAGTACTATTTGAATACCTAACTTATCAGCATTTTCAAACCTTAACAGGATACGCCGACTATTATTATTATTTCTTCAATTTTGAGCCTACCGGGAGTTATGGCCTCACCTATACTTTTGAGGCCGAAGGAGGACTAAAGCGGTTTGCCAGTTTTTTTGCAAGCCCTTTAGAACATGCGGCAGCCACTCTATTGGCCTTAGCGGTTATTGCAGCTTTATACACCCGCCCAAACAATCATTTCAAACCCGATTTTTGGGGATATGTGATATTATTGGCCACCCAGGTATCTATCTATTTGGCCATTTCCCGTTCGGCCTTGTTAAGTTATTTCCTGATGATTTATGTATATGCCCTGCTTACCCGCAAAAAATACATCCTGCATTTTATACATGCCTGTGCGGTAGCGGCAGTGCTCTATTTCTTATTCCTATTAAACGACAAGGATATTCAGGAATTTGTGATCACCACTTTGAACTTTACCAACCCATCCAGCGTGGGGCACGTTATTGAATGGATAGAGGGCATTAGCTCCATGATTCGAAAACCTTTGGGCTTAGGTCTGGGCACTTCCGGACGAATTGGTGGTTCATTAGGCGACCAAACCGGCGGCGAAAACCAGTTTATTATTATCGGCGTACAGGCAGGTGTTATTGCTTTTAGCCTTTATCTATTTATTTATCTGGCCTTTATTAAAACCGCCTGGAAATGGTTTTACCACCTAAAAGGAAAAGAAAAACAAATATGCCTGGCCCTTTTACTGATGAAAGTGGGCTTCCTGATCCCCTTTTTTACCTCCGAGCTGGAATCATCGCCCTATATCTCTTATACCACCTGGTTCTTTTCAGGCTTGTTCATTAGCGTCATCATGAATCAGCAACAGCAATCTATCCCCGAAAATTCTAAAATAATGTCATCCCTTCGGGATTTTTAAAATTAATTCTGATTCTATAATCATGTCATCCCGTTGGGATTTGGATGTGGTGATTTTTATTCTGATAATGATGTCAATATAATCATGGCGCATTTCATGTTTTATAGATTAAGTCCCAATGGGAGAAATGAAAAAATCATCTGATAATTATTCACAGCC